>PKTF01000339.1 GCA_002869275.1 Ignavibacteria bacterium
GACGATGACAGTGCCGCGGTTCCGGCTCCGGATATTCTCACCGAGGCCCTCGCCGCAAGCGGATGGAAGCATATTCGTCTGCTGGACGACGGCATGGTGGTGAAGACCCCGCAGGCAGGCATCAACTTCGGCGCCATCGCGAAAGGCTATGCTGTTGACCGTGCGGTCGAGGTGCTGGCTGAACAGGGCGTGAAAGAAGGCCTGGTGAATGCCGGCGGGGAAGTGCGCGCGACGGGTGAATGGAGCATTGGCATCCAGCATCCGCGTTCGCCGTCCGAACTGGCTGCCGTGATTGATCTGAAAGGCAAGGCCGTCGCGACGTCCGGCGACTACGAACAGTTTTTCGAAGTCGACGGCACGCGGTATCACCACATCCTCGATCCCGCCGGTGGTCAGCCTGCCCGTGGAATCCAGAGTGTGTCGGTGATTGCCGATGACGACGTGACCGCCGATGCCCTGGCGACGGCCGTATTCGTAATGGGCGTGGAGAAGGGCATGGAGTTTTGTACGCAAAATCCTGATATTGAAGCACTTATCATTGACGAGCAGGGCGAAATCCACATGACGCCCGGCTTTGATCATTATCGAACGAGGTAGATGAAATGGATGTCAACGTTCTTATCGCGATAGCAACGATGGGCGGACTCGGCTTTGTGTTCGCCGGCGCCCTCGCCATTGCCGACAAGAAACTGCGAGTAGAAGAAAACCCCATGATCGGGAAAATCAACGACGTCCTGCCCGGCGCCAATTGCGGTGCCTGCGGCAAGGCCGGCTGCTATGATTTTGCCGTGAACGTTGTAGACGGCACCTGTCCGGTGAACGGTTGTCCGGTGGGCGGACAGGAATGCGCCAACGACATCGCGGCCATTCTCGGCGTTGAGGCCGGCACGGCCACCAAGATTGTCGCGCGCGTGCTGTGCCGCGGCGGCAGCATCGAAGCCGCGCAGAAAATGGTCGAGTACCGCGGTCCCCAGAGCTGTGCCACCATGCACCTGGTCAGCGGCGGCTCGAAAGCCTGCCAGTACGGCTGCATGGGCGGCGGTGACTGTGTGGACGCCTGCACATTCAACGCGATTTACCTGAACGACAACAAGCTGCCCGAGGTCATCGACGACCTGTGTACCGGCTGTGGGATGTGTGTGACTGCGTGTCCGCGCGACATCATCGAACTGCACCCGGCGGACCGCGAGGTCTTCGTGTTCTGCAAGAGTCACGACGATCCCAAGACCTCGAAGGCCGTCTGTGACGTCTCATGCATGGGCTGCGGCATCTGCGCGCGCAAGTCCGACGGCGGCGTGCTCATGCAGGACGGCCTGGCCGTCATCGATTGGGAAAACTTCGATCCCGACAAGATTCCTTTCGACAAGTGCAAGACAAGCGCCATCTGTTTCCTGAAGGATGCCTACAAGCAGCATCAGGAGGAAGAAGCCGCATTGGAAGCGCCGAAAGACGACAACCAGAAGCCGACCGACGTCAAGCCCGAACAGTCGAACTGATTCGAAGCACTGACACGCGATGAAAGGCGAGGATATATACGAAGAGGGCATGGTGCTCCGTACGACCGACGGCAAGGCCACTGTCGCTGTGATGGGCAGTGACGCCTGTCACGACTGCGGGGCGAAGATGTTCTGTTCCGCGTCCGAGAACGAAGAGAACACCGTGGAGGTGTTCGATACGCTGGGTGCGAAATCCGGCGACATGGTACGCTTCGTCATCCGGGGCGAAATCATGTTCAAGGTCGCGGGTTACCTGTACGGGATTCCCATGGTGCTTATCATCGCGGGCATCCTCGTCGGGATGTACGTCTTCGATCCCGGACTCATGCCGCGCGAACTCTGGTCCTTCGTCCTCGGCATTGGCGCAGCCGGACTGTACTACCTCGTATTCTTCCTCTCCGGCAGCGGAGCCAGTTCCGGATCCATGATGCCCGCCATTGTGCAGATCAAGGGCGATCGCACCGCAGAACATTTCGATGATCCTGTAACCGGGTCACACGAGGTGTGATCGATTACGAATTGCGAATTACGGATTGCGAATAAAAAGAGCCCCGGACGAAAGTTCGGGGTTTTTTCATCCCCATCGATTGCGAGATACAAATGGTTTTTTTTATCTCTCCCGCCTCCACTAACAAGAAGTATTCACAAAAAACTCTTTAAAGGGTATTGACATCTTGATATGAGGGGGGGTATATTCTTTTCGAGCATGCTCCCGTACGCGACTCATGGGAATGCAGTTGTATACGGTTGCGGTGGGGCATGCCGAGGGCGTCCGTTCAGCGCGGAGGAAGGGCGCAGCCTGATGTGACCACCGGTCATTCCCTCTCAGACCGGCGGGTGGCAACGAGAACCTGACATATACGATGATACCCAAGTGCTTCTAGTATCAGGAGCATGGCGCCACGCGTGGAAAAAATGCATGAAAAA
>PKTF01000037.1 GCA_002869275.1 Ignavibacteria bacterium
CGCACCTCCCTTCTTCGACGATGCGCCACCGGAACTCACAGGTTTCTCCTTCAGCGCGCGAACAGCAAGGCGGTGCGCTTTTCGATACACGGTGAACTCACCAATATCGTCAGCACTATTCGGCAGGAGAATCCACAGTTCGTCGCTGAGATAACTCTCGATATTGTCCGGTGTGATATACATGCGGCGGACACCTGGCACCGCGGGCGTCGTGAACTCTTCGGCATACGTGATCTGGATCTGTTTCGGCTGCGCCTTGACGGTGTACTTCTGTGGTCCGATACTCTGCAGCACCCTGGATTTCTGCACGATGGGATTTCGTTTCGGGCCGACGAACGTCATTTGCCTCGGTATGCTCAGCACTTTCTTTTCCGTGTGTACCTGCGCTCCCTGACCGATTCGCACCTTTCCAGCTATCGGACGTCCGAGCTCATCGACAAGGCGCCCCTTCACTGTCAGCTTCGGTTCGAGCTTCAGTTCGTAGAATTTCTTCACGCCTTTCGCGACTTTGATACCATCCTCCAGCGGTTCCCGCAGCAACTTGAATCCCGGCTTGTCCACCACAAGGTAGTAGTAGGTGTTTTGCTGCGATGGCTGAAGGTCGTCGAACACGAAAGCCCCGGATGCATTCGTTTTGCACGTTTTGACGAGGAGCGGAATAACCTGTTTCCGGTACAGCAGGACCGGCGTATTCTTGATTGGCTGTCCGGGGTTGTCCTTTCGATACAAGACTCCACTGATGCGCGGATCCTTGGGTGTCACATACACTTTTACCGTCGCACGCATCTCGCCCGGATTATATGACTCATTGAACCGTGCCATATCGAATTTCAGCTGCTGTCCTCCCTCGTCGCGTTCATTCATGAGAAAGCCGAAATCGAATGACCGGATTGCCGGCTGGTAGTAGCGCTGACCTTCCTCGGGGCTCGTCACCAGGACTTGATAGAAATCGCTCGCGCCAGCGTTTTTGGCCAGGAAAGGAACAGTGATGATACCCGTAGCGTCTGTTTCAGCCCGGGCGATGATCATGGAATTCCCCATTCCCATCTTCGTGAACATCGTCGGTTCGGGTGGATCAAGTATACCTTCGTTCGGTGGAACATCGTATGGCCGATTGCCGCGTATGATACTCACGTTCATACCGGAGATCTTGAAGGTATCTTCTCCGAAAGCATGGTACACTTCGACGTTCGCGGTGTACGACCGCAGGAGGGAGAAGAGGTCGCCCGCATCGTGTGCTTCGCCGGGCTGGATCTTGAACTCATCAGACGGACTGCAGAGGTGCGGGTCAGTCACTTCGATCTGATAGAAACGATACAGGTCGCCATGGACCTGTCCGTAAAGATCGCCGCTTTGACAGACGATGTCAGCATCGTTCAGGATTCGGCCTGTGGAATCCTCGCACAGGAAGGTGAATTGGAAGGTGCCGTCAGGATTCGTGGTCGTTGTTGCGACGAGTTTTTCTGCCTCGTAATACTTGCCATCGTGATAGTAGGGGTAGACGCCGCAGAGAGGTTCCGTGCGCGAACGCCGGTAGAGCTTCAGATGAATGCCGCCCATCGGCGTATCGCTCTTCATACTCAGTGTACCCACTGACACCTGCGCCTGCACTGGGGTCGTACTTCCGGTTTGTGCCGCTTGTGCAGCTCCGCTCTGCTGACCCGACGGCGGCGGCGACTTCGAAGAAGACGGTTTCGACGATTTCCCCTTGTCGTTGATGGTCACCGAGCGCGGTTTGGGTATGCGCGATTTATACCACGTCGCGTTCAGACGGCCGCTGAAGGTCGTCAGTTTGCCGAAGAAAAACTGCGGATTGATGTTGAGGTTCGACGCGACGGATGATTTTCCACGAGGGACGATTTTCTGTTCATCGAAGCCGGGGGGCACCGGCGGGTCGTATTCGAACGACCAAATCTCACTTTCGCCTTTGTCCTTGAAATCGTACCTGCCCTGTGTATCGTAGGCTCGGATCTGCCATGCGTAGCGGTGCCCTTTCTCGAGCCCGGGATCCGAAGCGAGATACTGATAGACGGGGATGGATGTCGTGCGCACGATGAGCGGCAGATTGGTCTTCATCGCGTTGCGAATATTCTCCTGCCCCGGATCGAGTTCGATAAGCGTGAGTTCATATGCGGCAAACTTCCCGAGTCCCATGGGAACCGCTGTCCACTGAAAGGCCGGACTCGCCGTGACGGTCGATCTGTCAGAAGGGGCAATCAGGTATGGTGCCGGGAGCAGCCGAACGCTGAATCGCGTGCAGGCTTCGGGCGATAACGGGTTGTACGGTGCGTCATAGGACACGAGGGTAATGCACAAACGGAAGTCGTCTTCGGGCAACCGGCCACTACGGCGTGTTTCATTGCGTGTCGAACCGACGTAGGTCACGGCGCCTTCCTCGATGAGATAGACATCCACGGCATTCAGCGTGACCGTGGTCATCGGTGGGATCATGACCGGCGGTATCGCAGCCTCGAGATTCGTCTCAGCCACGCGTCCCCGAGCATCACCCTCGATGTAGCCTTTGCAGCGTACGGGGATTTCACTTCGTGATGTGTTCGTGATGATCAGACGGATGGTGTTCGGATTCGAACGCCAGTCCGATATGTATGGTGACGGATTGGGATCCATCTGTATCGCTACCGAAAGCTGTGCCCGTGCCGGAGCTGCGCACAACAGCAGGATCATGCAGAGGTACAGTCGCGTGGCATTCATGATACTCTCCTGGCTACTTCAAGCAATGTCATTCAATTCGTTCGGTCTGAGCTCGATGACGTTGTCATTGTCCAAATCCGAAACTGCGGGTGTACTGCAGCCGGGTCATTGTTCCTGAATATGAGCGACGCGACGGATCCACCGCTTCGTAGTCATTGAACTGGAATCGAAGCTCAAGCGCATCCCGGCCGCTGATCCGATACCGGGCACCAACGGTAACGAGATTCTGGATATCGGTGTCGCTCTCGGTGCTGGCTTTCGTAAGATTTCTCGTGTACGACAGATCGGTATTCAGCGTTTTCTCAAAGAACGCGTACTGCACCCCGATCGTGTACCCGCGGATGATGTTGGTAATGAAGGCAGTATTGATCTGCGTGAACTGCAGAGCGCTGGAAAAACCGAGGCCGCTCGGTAATGCTCCGTTGTAGCTGAGCACCGCCGTAAAGACGTCGTTATCCGACGCAGCACCGGTCAGGAGATTCTGATCGGTGTAGAGCTGTCGCGTAAGAAAGAGCATGAGAAAATGCTGCATGCTCTCGGTCGTGAGTGTATACCGAGGTGTCAGGGAATACGATTCCGACACATTGTTGATGCGCGTGCTGTCATTGACCGGCAGACTCCCTGCGCTGCTCGACATGCTGTAGTTCGAGTACTGTGCGTCGATCCCAAAGACGGGGTCAGGCATCCAGTTCACGACGGCGGATCCGATCACCCGCTGCGTCGTCGCCAGGCGATCGTCGAAAAGGTTGTCATGACGAAATCCGAGCGAGCCATTGAATCTGAGGGTGCCGTTCGCTGTCCGCACCGACGGCATGATGGTAATATCCTCGATATCGCTCTGCGTATACAGCGCCCCCATGCTCTCATATTCCGGTTCAACACGCGCGTATTGCAGGCGAAGGGACCAGAGTTCGGCGTGATAGGTCCCCCCCATCCGCAGTGCGACATTCAGTCGCGTGGAAAGATGCGTGTCATACAATCCGCCGCTCGCCGTAACGACCTCCTCGTCCTCGACCTTGGGCAGATAGATATCCCTGGTGAAGAAACTTCCCGCAGCCTCCGCATCCACAACGAAGGCCCCATCCGCGAAACTGATTCTGCCGTTTGCTCCCAGCACCAGGTTATCGGATGGGTACACATTCCCGAAAGTCGGCCGCCGCTGCAGTGAGGTGGAATCGTCCCAGGCGTGCAGAAACGTCAGGTCCACTCCACTCTTCTCGGTCCCGAGACCCGCACTCGCAACCCAGCCCATGCGCTTGTACACCGGAAGCAGCCCGGTGATGGTGTCCTCCTCCACACTTCTGCGGAAACGGCCATACATTCCCCGGAAACGGAACCACTCACCATCGATCTCCGCGCCAGCACCCAGAATCACGGCATCGCTGAGCGTAAAATCAGAAAGGTACAGCGATCGGTAACCACCGTGCATGGTCAGCCATTTATACCGCGGGCTCACTCCAAACTGGTTGAATGGCTGGTTAAACGACCTTTCCGTGGTGGAGAGGACGAAACTGAAGGGGAGTTGAAGCCCATAGATCGACAGTGTGGGATTGAAGTACAGCCGGGCAGAATTCACCGGACGCCGCGTATCGAGTCCGGGTATGGAGTAGTTTTCGGCTGCCGTGATGAGATTGCCCGTGAGAGTCACTGGACGCACATCCGTGTCGGAGAGGTCCTGAGCTGCCGCGCGATGCGTGCACAGGCACGTGGCGACTATCGGGAAGAGCACGAACAGAATTCGATGCTGATGAAGCATGCTCCCAACTGCATGTACATGCATGGCTACCTCGGAACCAGTCGCTGGATAAGACAGTGTCTGTATGTCAGGGAGTTCTAAACAGAATATAGGAGTGAATGAGCAGAAAATCCACTATTGTGAGCACTGTTCCTGCTGTGGACAGAGGCGAACGGACCCTCCCCACGTTTGAATTACGGCGCTCACAGCCGGGGACAAAAAAAAACCGCATCCGTAGGGATGCGGCCACAAGTGATGCGGAAGCAGCAATCAGGTGAAAATGATCTGAGATCCAGCGGACATTTCGTAGAACTGTCCGACGGAAATGATCTCATCGACCTGGGGTGCAAAATCGCTCTTGGAGAGATGGAACATGTCCACCGTGGCTTTGCAGGCGTAAAGTTCGCCGCCGGCATCGTGAATCATCTCAATGAATTCACGTACAGGAGGGATATCCAGGGCTTCCATTTCCTTTTTCATCTTGGAGGTCGCGAATGCCGACATGCCGGGGATGGCTCCGAGAAACGTCGGGATATGCATGGCGGGATTGCCGACGGTGGCAACCTTCAGATTATCCATGCGCTTGTCGATGATCGCATCCAGACCGAAGAATGTGAAAAAGAGGGTAGCCTCGATGCCTTCCATCCTGGCGCCGTTGGCCATGATCAATCCGGGATACACACCTTCCAGCGAGCCACGGGATACGACGATTGAGACTTTTTCGATAGGTTCTGCCATGAGAATGCTCCTCCTGCTGCTTAGATACAGCCCTTCGGTTTCGGAAGACCGGCGATTTTCGCAGCCTTTTTCGCAGGGCCCTTCGGGAACAGCTGATAGAGCTCCTTGGTGTTGACACCACTTTCCTTGGTCAGTTTACGGATTGAGGGTGCGTCGCCCATCTCGTCAAAGACCTTCCGCATGAAATTCAGGACGATCCAGTGCCTATCGTTCAGTTCATCGATACCCTCCTCTTTGGCAAGCGCGAGCGCAACGTTCTCGTTCCACTCCTGCCTGTTCGCCATGTGGCCGTCTTCGTCAAAGGCGATGGCGGCTCCGGCCAGCTCACGTGTCTCCATACAAGTGCTCCTTGCTAACGGTTATTCTGGAAGCGACGTCACCGCTGGGGCATCCGTCGTATTTGCTAAATTCTTGAGAAACTGTACCATGAACGCCATTCCACGACGCACCTCCGACGAATTCATCTCGCGGACGAGTTTCATCATGGAGACATCACCTTCAACGGTAATGTCGAGCTTTTTGTAAACGTTCAGGGCATTGTTGATTGCCTGAAGCATGTCAGGCTGGGTCAGGTTCTTCACGGTGTTGAGAATCGTCACCACATTGTCGCCGAGGTTTCTCACGTCTTCCGCGGTAAAGGAGGTGACGACGTTATCCGCCATCGATGACATTTCACGCAGAAATTCGAAATAGCCTTTTCGGTCCATTTCGTGCAGGCGTGCCATCATGTCGAGCGAGAGCTGTCGCGATACGGGGGCAAAATCCTCCACAAAATCGCGCACGTTCTCGAGCTGTTCGAATGTGGCGGTAATATGGTTCACGTTGCGCAGCAGCTTTTTTGCGAGGTGCGCAATATCACCGGTGCTGACTTCGTCGTGAATCTCCTCCAGCTCTTCGACAGCTGTTTTGTAGAGATCGTGTCCGACGCGCATGAGATCATCCTTGAGATCTTCCATTTCGCGGCGATGTCGCCGCTGATGTTCGATCTCCTCGAGAATGATGTCCAGCTTCCCGTTCAGGGCATCGATCTGCTGCTGCATGTTCTGTTCATCCATATCACATCCTCTTGCCGGCCATGGACATGTGCGACTCGATCGGCAGTTCCTTTCCGCGGAGCAGGAAGTTCCAGTACATCCAGCGGAACATGATCTTGCCGTAATGATTCATCTCGGTTTCTTCGAGAAGCGAAAAGGGTCCAACTCCGGGCAGTGGGAACTTGCCGGGAAGAGGCTCTGTGTCGTAGTTGAAGTCGATGAGAATACCCTTCCCGAAACCGCTTTCAATGAAGCAGTTGGCATGTCCGTCAAACTTACCGCGCAGTGGACGACCTTCGATGAAGCTCATCAGGTTCTCGGCGAGGATATCCGCCTGAAAATGCGCCACGGATCCGGCCTTCGAACTGGGCAGATTCGTCGCGTCGCCGATTACGAAAATGTTCTCATGCGCCTCGGACTGGAGGGTATGCTTATCGGTCGGGATGAAATTCAGTTCGTCACCCATTCCGGAACGTTCGATAGCCGCGTCACCCATGTTGGTCGGGATGGTCACCAGCACGTCAAACGGGACTTCCGTCTCGTCCCATGACACAATTTTCTTCTCTTCGTTGTCCACTCGACTGATGTTGAATTCCGATGTGAGGTGAATGTTCTTCAAATCAAGAAAATCACCCAGGATGCCGGACGCACGGGGTTTGGTAAATGCGCCAGGCAGCGGCGTCACGTAATGGATATCGACCTTGTCCCGAATCCCCTGCTCGGTGAACCACCAGTCCGCGAGGAACACGAATTCCAATGGTGCGACCGGACACTTGATCGGCATTTCAGCGACGTTCAACACAAGCTTGCCGCCTTCCCAATGCCTGAAAAACTCGCCCAGCGCGCAGGCGCCTTCGATGGTGTAGAAATCAAAGATGTTTTTGTACCAGAGGTCCTCCTGCATTCCTTCGATCTCACCGGGAGCAACCTTTGCACCGGTAGCCACGATCAGCAGGTCGTAATTGAGCACCACATTGTTCTTCAGCAGCACCCTGTTCTGTTCGGGTTCGATACGGTCGATTTCCGACATGACGACGTTCGTCCCAGACGGAAAGAAATCCCGTTTTGGCTTGATGACGTCCTTCCGGGAATAAATCCCGAAGGGGATGAACAAAAAGCCAGGTTGGTAATAATGTGTCTCGAACTGGTCGACAATGGTGATCTGCCACTGACTGCTGTCGAGCATGGCATCCATCTTATTCAACATCATTGTGCCCGCAGTACCGGCACCGAGGATGACGAGGTTCTTCATAGATTACTCCGATGTTCAATCATTGAGATGCGCACACCGCATTTATGTGTGAGATGCAATAGTTGCTGATTCGTTTCAATATAGCATGATTCAGTAATACCCGCCAATGTCGCTGATCCGTACGAATAAATCTCTATCGTGATATATCCTATCAGAATACTCTCGCTTTCGAAAATGTAATATCCCTGTAAGCTGTGTGTAGGATTCGGACGTTAAGTTACT
Source organism: Ignavibacteria bacterium (assembly GCA_002869275.1). GTDB lineage: Bacteria > Bacteroidota > Ignavibacteria > SZUA-365 > SZUA-365 > BM516. The sequence continues at coordinate 7,694 of PKTF01000037.1, forward strand.
CCTCTATAAAGAAGGAAAGCAGCTTCATTTCAATTTCCAGATTCAAAGTGGGTTAGGCTCTGAAACGAACACGCTTCATATGGACAAGCCTTGTGTTCGCGCTGGTGACACTGAGCAGCGTGATCGCCGATTCGCGCCCGGGACCGGATGAGAAGCAATCCGGCAGCAGTGAAATGACCGGCATACGGTTGATCACGCCTCGAATCAGCGATGAGACAACCATTCCCTGGCGTGTCGTACTCGAGGACTTCAGCGGAGGACGTACAGGAAACGCCGTCCAGCTGGAATGGACGACATCGCATGAGGTCCAAAACCAGGGATTTGAAGTGCAGCGTGCTTCCTCCGGCAGTCACGGGTGGGAGCGACTGACGTTCATACCGGGAATCGGCCAGAGCGATATGGAACAGCGCTACCTGTTCGACGACCGCAATGCCCCCCCTGAAGACCTGCGTTACATGCTTCGCATTCTCGGCATCGACGGGACGATCCAGTACTCCCGTATCATCTCCGTCCCAGCCGGCAGCGTACTGCGTTCGTTCATCATCAGTAGTTCCGCACCCGCATACGCTAAACTCTACGAGGCGGAAATCGAACTCGACGCAAATGTGCCGGTGACACTGCATCTTCTTGACTACGCAGGCAACATCCTAGTCAGAACTTTGAACGCCTCAGAACTGTCTAAAGGGATGAACACGATTCAGATCGACTGTTCAAAACTCCCGTCCGGGTCATACGAGGCGATCGTTTACACTCCGCACGAACGATTCTCCCGAACGCTCACCATCAAATAATTCTCCAGTAGTGTGAACGCTTGCTCCACCCGGAACGCAGATCGCCATCCGGGTGTTTTTATTATTCTCTAGAATACAGATACGATATGCCCTATTTTGCAGCCATACTCACGTTCCTCTTGATCGCCATGTGTCCGCACGATGGCGTCGCACAATCCCTGCCGGAGCCTGCGGAATGGCTGCGTGTGGATAGCAGTCCGGTGTCCTCGGATGGCAGCTCAGTGCCTGTGTATGAAGGATTTGATCAGTTGTCCCCGCTGCTGCGGCCTCAAGCTGATACGCTTCACGTGATCAATTTCTGGGCCACATGGTGCGCGCCCTGTGTCAAGGAATTGCCGTATTTCGAGGAGGCTGCACAGAGGGCGTGGGATCGACCTGTCCGCATCACACTCGTCAACCTCGATTTTCGCAAACAGCTCTCCACGCGGCTGCTGCCCTTTCTCAGGGAGCGAAAACTGCGCACACAGATTGTTGTTCTGGACGATCCGGATGCGAATTCCTGGATTAACCGCGTCGATTCATCCTGGAGTGGCGCCATCCCGGCAACGCTCTTTCTCTCGGAGCATACACGAGTCTTTGTCGAGGGATCACTGACTCGCTCATCACTGAATGAACTCATCGAATCACTACTGAAAGAATGACCATGAAGAATAGACTTCTCCCCGCACTCCTTCTCTTCGTCGCCACGACGATGCCCCTGATCGCCGGTGGATATGAGGTCGGCGACAGCGCCACGGATTTCAGCCTGAAAAACGTCGACGGACGCAATGTGGCGATGGCCGACTATCCCGATGCGAAGGGATTCATCATCATCTTCACATGTAACCACTGCCCCTATTCCGTGGCATACGAAGATCGCATCATCGCACTCGACAACAAGTACAAGCCGAAGGGATTTCCGGTCATCGCGATCAACCCCAATGATCCGGCGGTCCAGCCCCAGGACAGTTTCGAAAAGATGAAAACACGTGCGAAGGAGAAGGACTTCACCTTCCCGTATCTGTTCGATGAGGGACAAATCGTCTACCCGAAATACGGTGCGACGCGAACTCCTCATGTCTTTATTCTCGAAAAAAACGATGAAGAGTATCTCGTACGGTACATCGGCGCTATCGACAACAATTACGGTGATGCGGATGCAGCGGATGAACGCTACGTCGAACATGCCGTGGATGCCCTCCTTCGCGGAGATCAGCCCGAGACGACCTTCACGAAGGCGATCGGCTGCACCATCAAGAAACAATAGCGAGGCGCCACGAAGCAGGCTATTGCTGATCGGGCCGGGGCGATTCCAGGTTGCACATATAGCACCGCATTACTACTTTATTCCTCCATCCATACCATCATGGATACTTTCTGGTAGTTCTGTTCCAATCGCTGCCATCATCGTGGAGGACGTATGCGCTCTGCCGTATTGCTCGCCCTGTTGCTGCTCATGCCCGCTATTTCTTCATCACAGGGTTTCATGCGTTTTTATCGCATGACCTACGGCCTCAGCGGCTTCTATCTTACCGGATCATCTGATACGGATATTGATTTCGTCACGGGAAGAGAAGGTGCCGTCATGGATCGTGATGTATTCCGTGTTTCTTCCCGCAACGGTTTTTTTGTCACCCGGAATTTCGTGATAGGGGCGGAAGTGAACTGGGAACAGGTGCTGGAAGATTCCCGTCCTGATCCCAATCCGGGAGGAAACTCGGTGGAGGGCTTTGAACGGCGCGTGTTTATCGGACCGCTCTTCCGATTGTATCAGATGATGACCATGCGTTGGTTTCTCTACCCCGAAGTCTCTCTCGGCTACACCCACTTTGTCTCTGAAATTCAGGAAACCGGACTGAATCTCGGCAATCTCCCCAGGACAATCACCGCCAGGGGATTTGCCGTTAATGCCGGCGCCGGCTTCGGGTACCTCCTGACACGAAACGTGATTTTTGATGTTTCCGCTCGGTATATGAGGGCCTGGAGGGATGGCGAATATGAGGTTCCAGGGACAGCTGACGTCGATGTGGACATGACAGAATGGGATCTTCAGCTGCTTGTGGGATTCCAGCTTCTGATGTAATACGGAATTCAACATGAATTCTGACGAAAAATCACGTCCAAGACGTGATTTTTCATGTTTCATACTGTCTATCCTTAAGTAATGCAATGGCCATTGCTTCCGAGCAGTTCAAATCCCAAGGTGATGTCATGATTTTTCGTAAACCCATTGTTCTAATTGCCGGAGTCCTCCTGCTTGCCGCAGCCACCGCCACGGCGCAGGGAGGTTCCCCGTACAATTTCATCCGCCCAGTTATCAGCACCTTCGATGCCGATGCTGGAATTCCCGTTCAGATACCCCTATTTATTGAAAACCAGGGGGCCGCAGCGGTAACGCTCGAGATCGCTATCAGCGGAGCACCCGAATACAGCCTGGATTCACTCAGCCAGGTGATCCACATTCAGCCCAATATGATCGATGTAGGCCTGGTGCATTTCCTTGCCATGAGCGCCGGTACGTACACAGCGCTTTTGACCGTAACCGACGGCACCCTGACCGACTCCCTCGTGCTGACGGGTCGTGTCTCTCCGCCGGCTGGGCCGTTTTTCCTGCTGCCACCGTATCACGACCTTATTTCCGACATCGGAACCCAGCTAAAGATCCCCGTAACGATACGGAATGCCACTCCCAACGCATATTCAGTCACGGTTGGTCTGAGCGGTGATTCCGAGTTCAGTTATAGCGGTGCCCAGACGGTGTCGCTCGCAGCAAACGGCGAAGAGACCATCTACATCGATTTCTTCTCCACAACCGAAGGCTTCTTTTCGAGCAATCTCACGGTCACGGACGGCAGCTATTCCATGACCGCGTTGATGAACGTCCAGGCGGTGGACCGAATATACAACTGGATTGTCCCCTTTGAGGATGAATTCATAACGATGGAAGGCGAGCAGCAGACGCTGCCGATCTTCCTCGAAAACACTTCCGGCACCCCTGTAACACTTTCGATCAACCTGACTGGTGACAATGCGTTCGACCTGGATCCCGCATACTCACAGCTGACCCTCGTACAGTCTGCAACCGTCCCGATCAGCTTTCTGAGTCAGATCGCTGGAACATTCACGGCGCTGCTCACGGTAACGGACGGCAGTGCGGTCGATTCCCTGTTGATCACTGTCCATGTGCAGCCTGGTCCGGGTGACTTCGTCATCACTCCCGAACACTACGAATTCCGCGTCCAGGAGCAGACCCCCTTCACCTGCGAGTTTACCGTGCTCAATATGAGCAGCAGCACACAGAACCTCACCCTCAGCCTCTCCGGCGATCCGCAATTCAGCATGCAGCAAAACAATCCCATCAGTCTTGCTCCAAGAGATGCGTATACCACTCAGGTACAGTTCCAGGGTGCAACGGAGGGCTGGTATTCGGCAACGTTGACCGCCACGAACGGTGTTGAAACCGATTCCGCAATGATTATTGCCCATGTAGGAGATACCCATGTTCCCGGTACTCTCTACACTCTGCAATACGATGGGAAAGATTTCTTCTTCCCCTTCGAGGCAGCCGCCGGCGCCTCGGTCACCAAGGATCTGATCATTACCAATGTCAGCGGTCAGCAACTGGTCGTGGACCTGTCGCTCCGCAGCGACAGCAGTTTCAGTCTCAGTGCGTCCACTGTCACTATCGACAGTGCATCCTCCGCTACGGTTCAGGTGACGTTTGATAATTCCTACGGTGGCATAGGCGAAGGATTTCTGATCCTTGAAGGAGGCTCTCAGGTCGAACACCTGTTCCTCGCCGGATTCACTACACCCTGGAAGGATTTCAACGGGCTGCTGGTCATGAACGAACTCGATTTCGGCATGGTAGACACTTCCATGCAGGTCTGCCTCGACGTCGTTCTTGAAAATACCACACAGAACAGCATACCGATCTCGAATATTCAGCTCAGTGGATTTTCGAGCGACTTCACGCTGCCCAACACCTCGAATTTTTCCATCAATCCCGGAGAAACCAAAGGCATCACAGTCTGCTTCAAGCCTTCGGTCGTCAGCATGGTGATGAATGAGGTGCTCACGTTTTCCTTCACGAACCCTGCTTCGAATCCGAATACACAGACCGCATCCGTGAATCTGACAGGACGCGGCGGACGCGGGATCGGAACGAAATTTGATTCCTGCGGAATTGTCGGATGGTACGTCAACACGATTTCCGCACCGATCGACGGCAGTACCGATGCCTCGATTGAGTTGTACAACATTTCCAACCAATCCATTACTCTTGGCAATGCGTACTGGGAGGATGGAAATCAGGATGGCATTTACAGCCTCCTGACGCAGCTGCCCATCACCATCCAACCGCATAATCCGACGGTACCCTCGAGTGGGAAGCAGGTCGTGCAGATCCGCTACGCCCCGACTGCGCAGAGCAGTACACCCGGCGTAGAGGATGTTGCGACTCTCCGGCTTGAAGCCTCAGCCAGTCAGTATCCAACGCAATTCTGGCTCACTCTCGTGGGTATCCCGACGAATCCCGCTCCAGCCGGCGGCACCATCGTCCTTTTCCCGAAAGACGGCAATGTACCGACGGTTGATCTCCGCTCCGCGGCAAACAACGGCATCCAGGAGCTGCAATTCAAGAACAACCTCGATGTTGCAGTAACGATCTCCGGTTACGAACTTGCATCCGACGAGCGGTTTGAAATTGTCGATCCGCTGGATGCCCCGACGAAACTGCAGTCCGGTGAAACCATCGCGGTGAAGCTGCGTACCAAACGTGTACCACTGAACACGAGTACGGATGCATTAATCATGCATGGATCTCACGAACACCTCCACTCACGCTTCCAGCTTCTCAGCGGGTCAGCAACGACCGCGATCGACGGACAGCCGGCCAGTGTTGAGAATTTTGCATGCACCCTCTCACCGAATCCTGCGCGAAACACCGTCGCCATCACGCTGAATCAGGCGCTGACGACCGGTCGTGTGCAGGTAATTGACAACCTCGGAAGACTCGTTACTGAGTTCGACGCGCAGGGCAATGCTCTGCGCTGGGATGGTAACACATCCTCTGGTGTCCCGGCAGGAGCCGGCATCTACCACCTTCGTATCAGCGGCACAACAACCAACGGCCTGATGGTGTCTGACACCCACAGGCTTGTGAAAACCCAGTAACGATACCAGGGAGGGTGGATTTCGCATCCACCCTCCCCCTTCATTCTTGTTGAACCTTGGCCGACAGCCTATTGCGACATGCAGTACTGCCTGTGACTTCGATTCCACCGCGTCAATCGAATATGAAGATCGGCAAGCGATCGGATGCTGACACAGTGCAACATACAGTCGAATTGAGCAGCGCCACCGACGGTGAGCTGCTGTCTGCGTTTCAGAGAGGCAACGAACGCGCATACGCCGAACTGTATCGTCGCCGCCACCTCGAGATCTACCGTTTCATACTTCACTTCCTGCATGGTGATGAAGATATGGCTGCAGACATGTTTCAGGAGACATTTATCAAGGTGTACAATAATGCCCACACCCTGCGAGACAGCAACACCGTGCGCTCCTGGATGTATACAATCGCCCGCAACAGCTGTCTCAACGTCCTCAAGCGACATGGACGCCAGGTCCGCCTCAACGAACAGCATGAGATGATCGTCGATGAAAGTCTCATGGCCCCTGACGAGGCACTCGAAAAAAGCACCATGCACGAAGCACTTGACAGGGCGATCAAGGCACTGCCCGAAAACCAGCGCGAAGCCGTCATCCTTCGCGAATTCGAAGGCCTCTCCTACACCGAGATCGCCGAGGCAACCCATACAAACGTAGGAATCATCCGCCAGCGACTCTGGCGGGCAAAACAGTCTTTGCGTACAGCGCTCGCGGCGCGTTTTTCCGATGGTGAATGACGACGCGGCGGGAGAATAACTATGGATCGATCATTTGAACATACCGTCCTTGCGTACCTCGATGGACTCCTCGACAAGCGCGAAGAACGTGAATTTCTCAAGGAAGTATCACGCAGCGCCGAGAAGCGAGCCGTACTCGAGCAGTTCCGCACACTGGACAAAACGCTGAAGAACAAAGCCGTTCCTCTGGCGGTCCCCTTGAAAGTGCAGCGCGCCCTTGCGGACCAGATCCCCGCCCTCAAGGAGGTTTTGCCCCCTGCGGCCGGCGGCGCGATCACGTCCACCGGGGGCGCGATTACATCCGCCAGCAGTACTCGGTTCGGCTGGTTGAACAGATCCGCCTCGTACTTTTCACGAAGGATCGTATCGCTGATGCTCATCGGCGGGGCGACAGTCACCCTGATCTCAACGTTGATTCTCACCGGTACTTTTGCGACGGATGATTCAGCCGATCAACCCGGCACTGAATCATCACGATACGTCACCGAGGAATCCACCCGTGCGGACGCTCGAATCGCCGATGCCGGCAATCGAGTCTCCGAAGACGGCGCTCGAATCTCGGATGACGGTGAACA
>PKTF01000330.1 GCA_002869275.1 Ignavibacteria bacterium
CACCCCGTGGTCTGCGAAAGCAGTATCCGCCTCACCCTCGAGCAAACCGAGTCCCTGACGCTTCGTCTGCTCGACCTGTTTGGAAAGGAACTGCGCGTATTGTATCGCGGGCAGCTCACTCAGGGCGAACACCGTATTCCCATGGACCATGCGGAATTATCGGACGGCCTGTACTTCATCAGAGCGGAATGGAGCGGAGGGATGAAGGATCACCCGGTGGTTATCAACCGGTGAGGCTTGTGCAGTTGCCGCTGAGCGGTGATCACAGGACGACGAAAACGTACTGCACAATTTCTTCATGCGATTCAGCGCGCAGCAGGTAACTGCCCGGAGCCATGGATCCCGAAGGGAGGATCAGGAGGCGGCGTCCTTCTTGCAGGGCGCCGTTCCACAGTTTGGCGACCCGCCTTCCCAGCAGATCGAATACGCCGATCTCCACCCCAGGATAATCCTTTGCTGCCTGCATCCGGACCTGCAATGCTTGACCCGGCCGCAGCGGCTGGGGGAAAACAGCATCGAAGCTGAGGGACGTCTCTCGTGCGGGCAGAGCCGTGACACTGGAGACCTCTCCGAGCCCGAGGTAATCCGCCGCTCCGCCGAGCAGGGCACGCGCAGTCTTGTCAAATTCGCCGGCAGTCGAACAGTTCATGTCCTCGTAGGTCAGCGCCATGACCCGTTCACGGTAATTGTTCCAGAACCAGCTTTCCGGATACCGGTCGGGTGTACCGCTCGTCCAGCTCACAAAAAAATCGAAGGGTTCGATGCCGCCGGGGAAATATCCGCGCACGGCGCTGATGAAACGCTGCTCCTGCTGTGTGAACAGTTCCGACGTCCCTGCCTCGGCATGGTACACGAAATACCGCTTGCAGGTGAAGGCGGAATGCAGGTTCAGCGCGATGTCGATGGGCTGTTCGCTATCCATCAGACGGATGAACTGCGATCGCAGCGCCTGTACTTCCGCTTCAGGCGACGCCGAGCCCCAGTTGCTTTCCAGATCGATACCATTCGCGTTCTCTCTCGCGTACTGCAGCACCACGCCGTCGGGATTGAACATGGGCAGCACATGCACGATACAATGGTCGAGGACGCGTCGCGAGAGTTCAGAACCTGACAGCAGTTCATCGACGAGGGCTCGTGCGACGAGCGATGATTCCGATTCGATCGGATGCGTGCGGGCATGGATCCACAGCCGCCTTTTACGCTGCGTTGATGCCGGATTCGTGAGTACCATGTGATGAAGAGGACGGTTCTCGACGCTCTCACCGATGCCTTCGAACTGCACCCATGGATGCAGGGCCCAGCGCTGCATGTCTGATATCAATGCCGCGAAGGGATATCCCCACTCCTTCGTTTCCGCAGGACGGGTCAGACGAAAACCGCATGGGTCATCTTCATCCGGCAGCTGCTGAATCGCAGCGGCTTCCGCGGCAGCTTCCGACGGTAAAGCGGGATGGTCCTGCGCCCTGAGGGATATCGCAGGATTTACGAACTGTATTATAAGTGCGATGCATGTCGCGACGAGAAGATCAGGCAGGTTTTTCATGCTTCAATCTTACAAAAAATTCATGCAACTATTGGCAGAAAAGCCCGTGATGCGCTTGCCGGGCATGTTGAAAAACCCTAGCTTTTTCTACGTATCGATGCAGGATATGTATATCTGGATTTTGTATCCACTGCCGGCAAACACCGTCGTATCAATGTCCTTCCCAGGAGAGTTCCATGAAGAACTGTGTCTTTCTGACAATTGTTTCTCTCATGCTTGCGGTTTCTGCGCATGCGCAGGCACCTGTGTCCTACAACGATGTCGGTATCATCGTCAACGTCAACGACACCAACTCCGTCGCGATCGCCGATTATTTCATGACGGAAAGAAATGTGCCCCTGCGTAACCGTATTGAAATCGACGCGCCGGCGAAGGAGACCATTACACCGGAGGAATTCGAGGACATCCGTGATCAGCTCGAGACGCATCTCGAGAGCACCGGACTCAAAGACAGTCTGAACTATTTTGTCACGACGAAGGGTGTGCCCCTTCGCGTGAACTTCGGCGGGACGCTGATCCAGCCCGACATGCGTAACGCGTCATTCGATGCGGAAATCATGCTGATTCTCGGTCGTCTCGCCAACCACATCGGCGCCAATACGCTGATCGCACCGCCCGGCAATCAGATCCGCACCCAGCCGTATTTCAGCGCTGACGAATCCTACGCACGCTGGAAGAGCGCACCCGGCTCTACCCTTCCGTACGATCTGTTCCTGACGACGAGGCTCACCGGACTGACGCGCGACGACGTCTTTTCCCTGATCGACCGCAGCGGTCCGTTCACCCTTGTTAATAAGGACAGCGCGCTGTATGTCTTCGACCGCGACCCCCGTCCGATACAACTCGTTCC
>PKTF01000084.1 GCA_002869275.1 Ignavibacteria bacterium
GCTCCCGGAGTATGCACGGACTCCGAGCCGGTGTTTCCCGCCGCCACCACGACGATGGCGCCTTTCGAAATCGCGTAGTCGATCATTTCCTTCTGGCTCTCGAGATAACCGCCACCGCCCCAACTGCAGTTGATCACGTGGGCACCGTTGTCCGCGGCGTAGACGATGCCGTCGTATCCACGCAGGATGGATGGCGCATAGACATCTGATCCGCATTTCACCGCCATGACGCGGCAGTTGTATGCGAGCCCGGCGATGCCCTTGCCGTTGTCACCCGAGGCCGCGGCAATACCTGCGACGTGCGTGCCGTGGGGATGTCCGCGAGGCGTCGGATCAGGGTCATTGTCATAGTAGGTTCCCCCCATCACGAGGGTGGGACCGACGAGATCGATACCCACGATGTCGTCGATGTACCCGTTGTTGTCATTATCGATGCTGTCGATGTCGGCTTCGGTATAGACACCGTCCTGATCGATATCCTCTCCGGGGTTGACCCATATCCTGTCTTTGAGGTCCTCATGGTCGAGCTTGATTCCGCTGTCGACGATGCCGATGACAATGTCCTCGCTGCCGGTTGTCAGGTCCCAGGCCTTCTCGGCCTCGACCAGCGAGAGGGCGTACTGTTCACCCAGGCGCGGATCATCCGGCGTGTACACGAGCTTCTGCACGATTTCCGGTTCGGCATACTGCACCCCGGGCAATGCCGCGAAGGCCCGGGCGACTTCGAGCGGACTCACCGCTTCGCTGTATTCGATGCGGTACATGCGCTGCAGGGCGATTTCTTCGCCGCCCGCAAGCCAGGTGGATTCGTGTTTCGGAAACATCTGCTTCATGGTATGCACACCGAAGCGGGTCAACAGAGGCGCGGCAGCCGGGAGTCCGGCGCTGTGCTTGCTGAGGGTGTTCGCCGCGGAAGCGTGAAATTTCACAATGACGCTGTTGGGAACGAACTCCGCATCCTGGGGAATATGCCAGGTGAGAGGCTGGTTCTTTTCGAAAATAGCCGACTGTTGTGCAACCAGAGGCAGGCTTGCGTAGCAGGAAAGCAGAACAACGGCGATGAGAGAACACTTCATGTCAGTATACTCCTCATCTGAGAGTGCTGGAGGGAGATTAATGTGAGGGCGAGATCCGCCTTTGGCGGGAAGATAGAAAAAACCCCGGTAAAAAACCGGGGTTCTTCCTCTTTGAAACGTGATTTCGTGCGATTCTACATGCTATTTCCAGGAAACGAGCGTCTGTTTGTCGCCTTCGACCGCCTGCGTCAGCGGACCAAGGGAAATCTCAGCGCTTTCCTGAATGAGCTGCACCTGGGCGGACGGGTCATCGGAGAACCACAGGTAGACCGGCATTTCGTTGTCCTGCCCGAGGATGCTGATATTCACGATGATACCCACCTTCCAGGTGTGGATGTCCTTGCCCTGGATATTGAACATTTCGCCGTTCTCAAGGTAGGTTGCTTCCATGGTGATTGTTGCGGATAGCAGGCCGAATGACAGTTCGATACCGTTGCCCTGCGTGATCGACCATTGCGCACCCGGTTCGAGCGGGTCACCGTTTGCATCGTTGATCTGCGCGAGATAGGTCCATGCCGGATCCGGAAGCATCGGCATTTCAGGGAGCAGTCCGTCATCGACGAGCCGCTTGGCAAAATTGTTCACGATATAATTTGCCAGCCCGTACACGCGCACATTGCTCTGTGCGTCGGTGCGTACGATGAGGGTGTCCGTGCGCCCGATATAATTGTCCGTCGAGATCATACGGAACCAGTCCGTCTCTCCGCCCATCGATGAGCCGTCTCCCTGCTCGATGCGTGTCACATACGGACGTTTCGTCATCTCTACCATCATGTTGTTCTCATCGAGATCCCAGCGGTCGTAGGTATATTCGGAACCGTGGATGAAGGCAAAGGAAAAGCCGCCCTCTTCTACAATCATGAAGCTGATCGTGGAGCGGTTAGATTCGTTGCCCGTGGAGTCGAATGCTTTGGCCGAAACGCTGTACACTCCGGCAGCGAGACCGCTGATGTCCAGCATGGTCTCCCAGGGCTCCGCCGTCAGTGTGGCGACCGGGAAAGGCGTGGTGCTGAGGTACACTTCGATTTTCACCACCTTGTGATTATCGGCAGCAGTCATCGTGACCTGCAGCTGATCACCGCTGACCTCCTGGTCATAGACCGGGCTGGTGATCAAAACCGTGGGCTTCTCGGTGTCGGAGTTATCCACTGGCGGAGTGACCACGGTGTCTCCGTCGTCGTCACTGCAGGCCGTCAGCAGCACGAACGGCAGGAGAAAGATCATTAACCGAAATAACTTCATGAACGGCTCCAGTTTGTGAATGTATGTCTCAATTTCGTCTACACTGTGTCGAAGGGGTA
>PKTF01000350.1 GCA_002869275.1 Ignavibacteria bacterium
CTCTCATTGCAGATCCCACGGAGCATGTCATTGAACGGCTCAGACTGCGCCATTGATAAAAGCGTCTGCGGTTTCTCGTTCAGCTCTCGGATGGGTTTGAACTTGTCAAGATTGACACCGTTCAAAATTACTGAACAGTTAAGATCTTTGTACGCTTCGGCTATTTCTTCACTGATGGCAACGTAGTTGATGTCCTTTCCCATGAATGGCTTTTCAAGTCGAGGGACGAGTCCGTGAATGGTCTGTACAACTTTCGATTCATCGAACTGCGGAAAGGCTTCAAAGAAATTCGCCACCGTGGTATTATGTGACAGAAAAGCAACATCCGGCATCCACGGGAACAGGCTGTGTACGTTTGCGTCCGATAGCATCACGTCATGCCCTCGACGTTTGAACTCTTCCGCGAGACACCGTGCATGGGACTCGCTTCCACCGTGACCGGTGAGGTTGTGGGTTGCTATGAGGATCTTCATTTGCACTCCTTAGAATCCTGGTTAAAATTTCAACTGTGATTCGCCTTGCGCCAATAGATCATCACCGATAACCTCGAAGCGTAGACTCCGCTTGTGCATTCGTCCCTGCCATTTGCCCAGCCTTCCGCGTCGGTTTTTCAGTAGTCCGACCTGCAAGAGTATGTTTTCATCATCCGTCTGCTGCTGTGCCCTCCACAGACCCACGATGTAATCGCTTGCCTCTTCAATCGCTCCACTATCGCGCCCGTCGTCCATCTCCAATTCATCACCGGTCTTTTTCTTGCGTCCCACCTGAACCAAAGACACCAGCGGAACGTCCAACTCTTTTGCGACGTTCTTGATGTTTCGCGCAACGGCAGAAACCGCGTTGTATGCATCGTTCCCGCTTCCGTGAATCAGCCCCATGTAGTCGATCATCACAAGTCCGGTCTTGCGCTTGTATACTTCGGCCTCACCGTATCGGACATAGGCTTTCACATCCTCCAACGTCAACCCCGCTTGATCGGTGATGTACATTGAGGGAGTAGCTTCGGCGCATCGCTTGACGTGATCCATTGCCTCTTCGCGTGATCCAGTAAAAGCGTTCTCCGCATCGTAACCAGAGACACCCATTTCCATTTGGAACTCACGCTCAAAGACCGCTTCTTTCTGCATCTCAAGCGAAAACATCACAACAGGTTCGCCGGTGTCTTGTGAGTAGTTGCGTCCGATGTTCTGGAGAAATGCCGTTTTACCGACTGCCGTTTTTCCAAGAATGTTCAACACCTGCCCCGGTCCGATCCCCCTGGTAACGTCGTCAATCTGAGCAAACCCAATATTTACCCTTGACGTTTGTAGCTTCTGGACGTAATCGTAATAGCTTGCCCCCGTCTCTGCAATGCTATACAGCTTCATCTCCGAGGGCTTGCCGTAACTTCTGAAAAGTTTCTCCACCGTTGCCATTAGCTCTTCATCGGGCAAAGGCGGGGAATTCCGCTCGTTCCACATCCGCAGCAGTTGTAATGTCAAAGTCTCGTCGAATCCACGGGACGTGAACAACCCACACAAACGGGTGAGAGCTTCGTTTCTCCCACCTGTTCCCGATCCGCTCAACAGGTCAAGTACATCCGTCGTTTCTTTCTTGACGGGTTCCGGCTTCATGTTCCTGTGCTTTTCGTACAGATCATTCAGCGGAGCAACAACGCTGATTTCCTCAACCGGCAGGTTGTAGATTTTCCTCGGTTCTTTTGCCAGCTCTTGAATTTCCTCAATGGACATCGAGCGAAATTCGTGATGCGTGAGCGGGATCTTGTACAGCCCCGTTTTTGCATTGATCGTATTCGACATACGGAAGATTCGTTTCGACTCGTAGATTTTGAAATCCACACCCGAAAATCCGTCAAGCACATCGTGAGCAATACCAAGAAACACCTTGTAAAAATCTTTTTGAGGCTTCGGTGAATCCGTGAATGCCTGAATTGGTATCACGATGTGAAAACCCTTTGACCCGCTGAAAGCAATTCGCATATACTCAACAGGGACTTCATACAATACGGTCAGGTTTCCCATGATCCGTTCTGCTTCGTCCTTTGCCGCTTCCAAATTCCCGTCAAAGTCCACGTCTATCGGGAACATATCAGACGTATGGTCACCGTTGTATCCTTTCACCGATCCGGTTTTATCTGTCCAATCCTTCAAACTCTGTTCATACAGAAACAGACTCCGATAGCATTCCCGGCGTTCGCCGTTCAGCTTGAAATCCTTCGTGGAGTAGACTTTCCCTCTGTGCGTCAAATCACCGATTACATATTCTGCGTACATCACCACACACCTCCGGCACTCTTTTTCTCGCTCTCAACCGCTTCGTCGAACTGCTGCGGCGTTTTCCCTGTAACCTTTTCTACGACCCACTTTAGAATCGCA
>PKTF01000298.1 GCA_002869275.1 Ignavibacteria bacterium
TCAGCTGGCCAGCGGCACGTACATCGCCACGATCACGATGTCGGGCATCGAATCGGGCATGACGTTCACCAAGACGATCAAGATGGCGCTGAACAAGTAAGTTCGGCGCGCAGGCCGGCACGCGGAGCGAAGAGTTTCTCTTCGACACGCCGCCCGGTCTGACAACCCCTTTCAACAAGCGCGGGTCCCTGTTTCAGGGGCCCGCGCTTGTTTTCGATACCACTTCCCCTTCCCAGCTTTAATGAAACGGTCAAGCACACTCATATTTTGACCGTTTTGGATGAACGTGAAGAAATGCCACAGTGTGAAATAAACTCATATTATTTGGGTTTTGGCATTGACAATGTCCGTTCAGGCGACGTATATTTTTTTGCCATAAGCTACGACCAACTTGAAATACGATCTCATTTCCTTCACAGTGCCGGAGAAACATCACTGTGGCATCATCTGAAAGAAGCCGAAAACGGCTACTGTGTTGATCTCACAAGGATTGTTAGACCGCGATTTGAATACCAGCTTCCTTACGGCACAGTGAATTATTGTCACGTTATTACAACAACTTGCTCATCTAGACACTTTGTCTTCAGAACATAAGAGGTAGACCATGAGGCAAAAACGACACTATTTCCTCTCTGCAGGACTCACTCTGCTCATGCTCATTTCGATGAGTGTCAGCAGCGTCGAGGCCCAGACGCCATCGTACTACTACAACAGTGCAACCGGAGGGAACTACATTCCGTTCGGCATGCATATCAGTACTAGTTGGCAGAAATGGCAGGGACATTATGGCCCGGGTGCGTTCACGGGAGCATTTCCTGGAAACATCACCAAGGTCTATTTCATGCGTGCGGCCAACACTGGTGGCACAACATATCAGAACTTCGGTGTGTATATCGGACAATCCTCGTCAAACACTGTCAGTACCAGTTCGTGGTATACTCCGGTGACGCAGGCGTTGTACGCTTCGTCGTTCACCGTACCATCTGGAAACAACGGCACCTGGTTCGAAATCCCTCTGACGACTCCAGTCTATTATAATCCGAATCAGATGCTCATCATCCAGGTCTGCGCCAGCGGCATCATCGGTGGAACCGGCTTCCCGATGCGGGACGGCGGTCCGGCACCGGGAACACCCGCTCCGAATGTCGGTCGCCTCTATGGCGGCGGCAGTGGCTGCGCGACGACTGCACCCTCTGGTTCGACGACCAACTACCACGCAAACTTTGGTTTCGATATCGCACCGGCCACACCGGACAATGCCGGTATCAGCGAACTCCTGTCACCGGTCGCATTCTGTGCCGGAACCGAAGACATCAAGGTGAAACTGGTAAACCTGGGCACGAATACGCTCAACAATGTCACCATCGACTGGACCTTCAATGGTGTCCCTCAGCCGACGATCAACTGGACGACACCGCTGGCATCATTCGCCGACGCCACGGTCACTCTGGGCACGAAAACGTTCACCGCAGGTACACCGTATACGCTGGTCGCATGGACCTCCTCGCCCAACGGACAGCAGGATACCTTTACTGCGAATGATACCCTGACCGCCACGCTGCAGCCGTCACTCAGCGGAACGTTCACCATCGGCGGCGCTTCGCCGGACTATGCGACGTTTGCCGATGCAGTCAACGACCTGAATGCCTATGGCGTCTGCGGTCCCGTCGTGTTCAATGTGCGCTCCGGTGCCTATAACGAAAATATCGGGCTGCAGAACGTTGTCGGTACCTCAGCGATCAATACCATCACGTTCCAGTCCGAATCAGGCAATCGCGCCGATGTACAAGTCACGCATGGCGCATCCAATACAGGCGATAACTTTGTGTTGAGTTTCGGAGGAGCGACATTTGTCACCTTCCGCAACATGACCATGACTTCGACCAGCACATCCTACGCTCGCGTCGTTGACATGGGCAGCTCCACCGACTGTACCGTCGAAAGCTGCGACCTGATCGCCCCGACGGTTGGAACGACTTCCAACTACTGCGCCGTCGTTTACGGTTACGGCTCAAACAACCACCGCAGTACGATCAACAATTGCAACGTACGCAACGGTAGCTACGGTATCTACTTCGGCGGTTCGAGCAACACGAACACGCAGGATTACTGCGTGGTCACCAACAACGAGATCACGAACTCGTACTACACCGCGTACTACAGCTACTACCAGGGCTTCGAGACCTTCGCCGACAACGTGATCAACCTCGGTCCGGGTTACAGCTACATGTACCTGACCTTCTTCTACTACGGTCACGACGCTTCGATCGAACGCAACCAGTGGTTCGGTTCCGGACGCAACTATGCCTACGGCATCTATTTCTACTACCAGAACTACTACGTGCCGGGCAACACGCGCTTCGTCAACAACA
>PKTF01000153.1 GCA_002869275.1 Ignavibacteria bacterium
AGAAAAACGCCACCGGCATCGACATCATTATCGCGAGCAAGAGGCCGATCAACAGGTCCATGAACAACCAGGTGAACAGCCCGAAAACGGCAATTCCGGGTTGTATCGAAAGGGGTGTGGAGATGGGGGGAATCGAACCCCCGTCCGAAAAGCAGAACCTGCAACATACTACGCTCATAGTCTGTCTTTTTATGGTTCGCCCGTGATCTGCCCGACAGACAGGACGTGATCACAGACTAGTCCGAAGAAGTGTTTCGGCCTCCGCCTCGAACGCTTGGAGTGCCTATCCTGCTAATTGCGACGTCCGTCCCGTCAGCCAACAGGCGGGCCTTCGGGGGACGTGACCGTCAATTAAGCGGCCAGTGCGTAATCGTAGTTGGCAATTATACCAAATGGTCCAAGATTAACGTGCTTACACCAGGCACGGAACGCGTTTGCATGACCCCGACATCCCGTCGAAACCATTGCATCCCCATGGGGGAAGTAATGTACGCAATGTGTTCTGCGTGCACAATGGTATAACGCTGGGACAGGGGAAGTGGTTCGCTGGACGTAGGACTTTGGACTTAGGACCTGGGACTTAGGACTTAGGACTTAGGACCTGGGAAGGACGCTTAGTGCTTGATGAATGATCGTATGGTGGTGTCGTTCAGGATCAGGAAGTACATGCCGGGTAGAAGTGGGCTGATGTCGAGGGTGCGGCTGTCCGAATGGATGTCGCGTGAGAGATGTGTCCTTCCTGCTGCATCGACGATACGCACGCTTCCTGAAATGTTCGAAGAAATGTGCAGTGTGTGGGTGACGGGGTGGGGATACAGGCTGAGCGTCTGGGGTGAGCTGTCGCCGGTGATGCGGACAGAAGTGGTGGATGGAGGACAGGTGCTGCCGCTGCGGCGGATGTCGTGCTGGAACATGAGCCACGAGGGACCGGCACCGCGTCCGATGGACAGTGCATAGGCCCGTCCGAATCCATTTTCGATTTCCGGATACTGAGCGTGTCCGCCGACGATGAATACGTCGAGTCCACCGTCGTCATCGAAATCCGCGATCACGGGAGCATGGTCGAGTCCGAAGCGCGCGTCGCCGTAGTCCGCCGCCAGGTCGACGGTCCAGAGTTCATGTCCGTCGCGCCCTCGCAAAGCAGTAACTCTTCCGCGGCTGTCGCCGAATACGGCATCCGGGAGGGCGTCGCCGTCCACATCAGACAACGCCGCGCCGCGAAAGGCATTCGCTGTGTTGGGTATGAAATGATCCCACATCTGCGCTCCATCCGATCTCAGGGCTACCACCCTGTTCCCGCTCACGACAAGCAGCTCACAGCTGCCGTCCCCGTCGAGATCGCCGGCGGAAATCGGGGCGCCGATATAGTTAAACGTTCCGGGCATCTGCATGTGCCATGCCTCACTGCCGTCTTCGGCGTTCAGTACCGTAAGCATGCCGCTGTAATCACCGATGGCAAGTTCGGGTTTCCCGTCATCATCAAGATCGGCGATGGTGGTTCCATGATAGGTCACGTCCTGCAGGGGTACGCTCCAAAGCGGTGCGGCGTCTCGCGCACGGTAGGCGCGGATGGTATTGGTATCACCCTCGCTACGATTCCATGTCGCCACGATGAAGTCGAGTTCGCCATCGCCGTCCGCATCGAGTATGGTCGGAGCAGTCTGTATCCAGGAATTCCTGTCCACCGGGATGTGCCACTGCAGGCTGCCGTCGTCGGCATGCAGGCAGCGCACCCAGCCGCCGAACTCTCCGTGCAATACCTCCAGCCTCCCGTCATCATCAACATCAGCGACCGTTGGCGGGGAGTCACTCCCTCTTGTGGGTGCGATCCACCGGATCGCACCAGTCAGCCCGTCGAAGCAGTAGGTTTGAGGGTTACAGGAACTTGGAACGATCACCTCGAGCAGCTCATCTCCATCCACATCAACAATCACCGGGGCGACGTCGTTGCATCCCTGTCCGGCCGGGGCCGCAGTGTGGTGCTTCCAGAGCAGCGAGCCGTCTTCGGCGTTAAGCGCATAAATGGTGCTGTCATTTCGGTAGCAGCCGAAAACGAGTTCCAGCTTCCCGTCGCCGTCGATGTCGCCCGCCGCGGTTTGTCCGAAAGAGGCGTCGTGTGTGTCGAAGGACCACAAGACGTTCGGCGTCTGTGCTGTCAGCTGAACAGGGCTGGGGAATGTGCAAAAAAGCAGAGTGCAGAGTGCAATGTGAAGCAGTATGTGACTTCTGTGCCGAAGGGTGTCACTCTGGCCTGTCATGGCGGAACTCCATTCATCGTGTGGTCGAGAAGGAAGAAATGCTGTTGAATTGAAATCAGAATCCGTGCTGTTTCAAATGCTCCATCGAGGCTTCCCATTGATCAACTGGGAGGTCGTCGGGAATGACCTGATAGAGTCGAAGAAGCTCGTACAAGAGGTGGTAGCCGGTGATGCGCTCATGAGCGAACATGCGGCGGTCTGCGGGTTCGAGCATGCAGGACTGCAGAATATGCAGTTCCTGCCGGTGGTCGGGGTGGAAAAAGAAGGGCATGGAATGCCGAAAGCCTTCGCTTTGCTGGAAACGATTCTCTACTCGATGAAGGGTACTGAGGATGCGTCCGCCGCTGATGAAGTTCAGCATGTCTCCTGCGTTGACCACGAGGTCGCCGGGCTCGGTTTCCACCGCGATCCATTCGCCCGTAGTGCTGCGCACCTCGAGCCCCTTGCCGCGCGCGGCAGGAAGAAGGGAAAGCATATTCGAGTCGGTGTGCTCGCAGGCCATGCGCTTAGCGCTCGAGGGGTAGCGGATATGACGCATGTGCGAGTCGTCGATGCGCGTGCCGTCCGCACGGCGAAAAAGCTCGAGAAGGTAATCGTGCTCATTTCCTTCGGGATCGAGGTACACAGCGAGTGCGTGCATGAGAGAGTAGCCGACGTCCTGACACGCTGAATAGTAGGCTTCGGCTGCCTGAAGATAGTGCGGAACATCGGGGACTTCGACGTTGTGATAGGACCCGAAAGCCATGACTTCCTTGTCGTCGGGTTCTCCGCCGCAGCGGATGCCGACTTCGGTGCGTGTGGGCATGTACCCGCGCTGAAAACCGATCTCGGGATGCGAACAGGTGTCCTTCAGCCTGTCTACGCCGAGAGCAAACACCTCCTGCATCAATGCGTAATTGGTGTCGAGAAGATCCTGCCGGAACGGTGCGCCGCTGATCACGGCAAATCCGATACCGCACAGCGCCTCTCCGAAAGCGATCGCTCCCGCCGCTCGAGGCGTGCCGGCGCTATCAAATATGCCCTGCCACGAAAGGCGGGGCACTTCAAGTGTATGCTGTGTTTCCATGTGTGGAAAGTACGGAACCATGGAGCATCGGGCAATGCCGGCCCAATGAAGAAAACGCTCCTGCACGGGAGCGTTTTCGGTGTCACAAACGGAATGCAGTATTATTCGTAGTATGCATCACCTTATGCCAGTAGGTCCCGGCCTTGCAGTCGACAGCAGCACGCGCGAGCCTCCCATGGATAGTGGCTATTATCATCTGATACCGGTATATTGACCCATGCAATCACGCTGTTCACCGTAACGAATCGCGATCGTCACTGTCTATACAGGTGTACAGAGACCTCAACGATGGTCTCGGCACGAAACTGCTATTCCTGTTTCACACCGATTATCGAGGACATGACCATGAAACGCCTCACACTTCTTCCAATTATTCTCAGCCTGTGTTTTCTGTGCCCGGCCTGCAGCGAGGACGAGGATGGCGTAACGCCGGATGCCGGTGGAACGCCTGCAGGCCAGTTGACCAGCGCGACGGACTGCAAGACGTTTAACGGTCCGGCCGTGGAATCGTTTCTTTCGTCAAGTGAAAGCTGTGTGGAATACCAGTACGATGCTGAGGAGAAGAAACTATACCTCAAGCACGTCAATGCTGGATTCAACTGCTGCCCGGGCGTGCTTTCGGCGACAATATCGGTGAGTGAGAATATTATCACCATCGCCGAAAACGAGGAGGCGGCACAGTGCCACTGCAATTGTCTGTACGATCTCACCTTCGTCATCATGGATCTCGATCCCGGCGCGTATCGCATCGTGATGGTGGAGCCGTATCGCCATGCCGACGATCCCGCTCTGTCGTTCCTCGTGGATCTGACAACAGAACCGAGCGGACAGAACTGCGTTCCACGCGCGCACTACCCCTGGGGTCTCTGAATCGCTTGCATGACCACGTACTCATCTGCTGTTCTGCAGAGCCGGTCGGACCTTTCCGACCGGTTTTTTTTTTTGACAAGGAACGCACCCCGAGACTCGTCACACCCGGTTACTATTCCTGAGAAGCGTATCGTTCCCCGGGATGGATGGGCAGTGTCATGATTCGTACATTGAGGAATATGTACTTCCACGCATGTTCACGGACGATTCGATATGAAGAATACACTGTTTCCAGCTCTCGTATTGTTTGTTCTCCTTGGAGCTATGGCCATCCAGGCCCAGCCGGGTATGAATGGACGAACCCATGTCATCATGCTTGGTTCAGGGAATCCGAACCCTGATCCGGAAAACGCGGGTCCTGCAGTGGCCGTAGTCGTCGACGACCAGGCCTACATCGTCGATGCCGGAGCCGGTGTGGTGCGCCGTGCTTCGGCGATGTCTCCCCGCTATGGCGGGCAGTTCGCCGCGCTGGCGGCGCGCAATCTTACCCGGCTGTTCCTCACGCACCTGCACAGTGATCATACCGTCGGACTGGCCGACCTTATCCTTACCCCCTGGGTGATGGGACGTGCGCAACCGCTCAGGATTGTCGGTCCCGAAGGCACTGCCGATATGGTACATCACATTCATGAGGCCTATGAGGCGGATATCCACTACCGATTGTATGGCGAGGAGCCGGCCAATGATATCGGATGGCGGGTAGATGCGCAGGAGGTTGATGAAGGTGTGGTTTATGAAGACAGCCTTGTTCGGGTTGAAGCCTTTCGTGTGCCGCATGGCAGTTGGCCGACGGCATTCGGCTACCGATTTACCACGCCTGACCGCGTTGTGGTGATCTCGGGTGATTCGCGACCGTCGGAGAATCTGGAACGGTATGCACGTGATGCGGACGTCCTCGTGCACGAGGTATACTACACGAAGGGACTCGAAGAAGGGCGCCGGCATGCGTGGAGGTCGTATCACCATGCGCATCACACCTCGACGCACGAGCTTGGGGCCATCGCTGCGCGCGTACGCCCGAAGCTGCTCGTGCTGTATCACGTTCTCTACTGGGGAGCCGCGGAGCAGGATCTGCTCGATGAAATCTCCACGGTGTACGATGGAAACGTTGTTGTCGGGAAGGACAAGGGCATTTACTGAGAGGCACCCAACGTAGATTGAGGGAGTTGATTCTCCGAAATCTTGACGGTACATTTCGGCATGCAGACGTCATTTTCATTAACCATCTATCGATCAGGAGATGCCAATGCAAACCACCACCAGTGATCATCTGAAAGAATCCTTTGCCGGGGAGAGCCAGGCGAATCAGAAGTACCGCGCTTTCGCCAAAGCCGCAGAGAAAGAAGGAATGCCGAATATCGCACGTCTGTTTCGCACAACCGCGGAAGCAGAACGCATTCATGCAGAAGGCCATTTCAAGGCCATGGACGGTTTAGGAAATACTGCGGAGAATCTCCAGTCTGCCATCGATGGTGAGACCTACGAGTTCACGGAAATGTATCCGCCCATGCACGAGCAGGCTGAGAAAGAGGGACATAAGGCCGCGCGGATGTTCAAGTGGGCACTGGAAGCAGAAGCCGTTCACGCGAAACTGTACAGCCTCGCGCTGGCAGCGGCGAAAGAGGGCAAGGACCTCGAGGAAACTGATTTCTACCTGTGTCCGGTCTGTGGTCATATCGAATTCGGGAAGCCGCCCGCAGACTGCCCGACCTGCGGTCTCAAGGGTGAGAAGTTCGTATTGGTGTAATCCATGCCGCGAACGCGAAATCCGCTCAACCATAGTCCTGCGTTCCGACGCAGGCGAGTCCTGAACTGGCTTCCGCTGGGATTGACCTACGCCTTTCTGTACATGGCGCGATATAATCTCACGGTCTCCAAGAACGCGCTCGGTCCGCTCATGTCGAAGGAAGCATTCGGCATTATCTTCGCGGCCGGGACCATCACCTATGCCTTTTCCTTTCTGATCAATGGTCCGCTCACGGATCGTATCGGCGGCAAGAAGGCCATCCTGATCGGGGCTACAGGCTCGGCGGTGATGAACGGCATCATGGGCCTGATCGTTCTCGGCATTCTCGAATGGGGGTGGGAGTTGAACCTCACCCTCGCATTCTCTGTCGTCTATGCGATGAACATGTATTTCCAGAGCTATGGCGCGGTGGCCATCGTCAAGGTGAATTCCTCCTGGTTCCATGTGCGGGAGCGGGGCGTATTCGGTGGAATATTCGGTATCCTGATATCGCTCGGGCTGTATTTCGCCTTCGACTGGAGCCAGGCGGTTGTGAACTGGACCGAAGCCGTGAATCCCGAACACCCGCAGTACTGGCTGATATTCTTCGTTCCGGCCGTGATTCTCGTGTTCTGGATTATCCTCGATATCGTTATTCTGCGCGACCGTCCAGAACAGGCAGGCTTCGATGATTTCGATACCGGCGACGCATCTTCGGGTGAGATGGACACACCGTTCGTACTCAAGGATATTCTCCGTCGCATATTCACCAATCCTGTCATCCTGACGGTCGGTTTCATCGAACTGTGCACCGGCGTACTGCGCAATGGTGTGATGCACTGGTTCCCGATTTTCGCCAAGGAGCAGGTCGCTGCGATGTCGGACGTCGCCTCGTGGGAGTTCTGGCTCAACAACTGGGGCCTGATGCTCATGATCGCTGGAGCGAGCGGAGGTATGCTCGCGGGTTGGATGTCGGATCACCTCTTCGGCTCTCGCCGCGCTCCCGTGGCCGGTATCCTGTACAGCGTTCTTCTCGTGGCCGTGATCGGCATGGCCTTTGCCCTGGACGGCACGCCGCATCTGCTCGGAGCATTCGTGTTCGTCGTCTCCATCACCGTCATCGGGACGCATGGCATGCTCAGCGGGACGGCGACGATGGATTTCGGCGGCAGAAAGGCCGCGGCGACGGCAGTCGGACTCATCGATGGACTGGTGTATCTCGGAACAGGAATTCAGTCGCTCAGTCTCGGATACATCACGAGTACGAACTGGTCGTGGTGGCCGATTTTCCTCATTCCCTTTGCGGTGATCGGAATCCTCCTGACATTTCGTATTTGGAATGCGATTCCGAAAGGAAAATCCGCGCACTGATCGCGACTGCAGATCGAATGTAAGAATCACCCATTTGTAGAATAATACGGTAAACTACATGAAACCTCACTTTCCGGTTATTATCCTGTGTGGACGACCCGCGTCGGGGAAGTCGGAAGTGATCGATTTTCTGAAGAAGACACCGGTGGATGAACGGCATCGCCGATTCGGCATCGGTGAATTCGAGGAAATCGATGACTTCCCGATGTTGTGGACCTGGTTCGAGGAGGACGCGCTTCTCCAGAAGATCATGGGAAAGCCTCGCATGCACACCGATGACGACGGGTATTTTCTTTTCCAGTATCAGTGGGATCTTCTGATCGAACGCATCAGCCTCGAGTATGACAAAAAACTCCGCGATACGGATTACCATGATACGCGAACAGCGATTCTGGAATTCTCCCGGGGCACCGAGCATGGTGGATATCGCTCGGCTTTCAGCCATCTGAACGACGCCATTCTTGAAAAAGCGCTCATCGTCTACATCAACGTGACCTACGAGGAATCACTGCGGAAAAACCGGAAACGCTTCAATCCCGATCGTCCGGACAGCATTCTCGAACACGGGCTGCCCGACGAGAAACTCGAGAAACTTTATCATGATGTGGATTGGGAGGAGGTGAGCGCCGATTCCCCGACACATATCGAGATCAATGGGAAGCAAGTTCCCTACGTCGTCTTCGAGAATATGCCGAGCAAGACCGATGATCCGGCGCTGCTGGGGCCCGCGCTTGACGAAGTTTTCGTGAAAGCACGGACGTTGTACGGCGGGTGAGTTTCCTGCTCCGGATGTAGGTCCGGAACCGAAATACGGATTTCTGTATGACTGGATCTGCTACGGCAGATCCAGTCCTGTTATGGAGGTGAGCGACACCGAGCCGGACCATGTCACGAGGAATTCCCAGGTGTGCCGGTATATGCATCCTGAAGGGCAGTCTCCCCATTTCATGGAATAGTGCAGTATCACGCCCTGCTCGGTGATCTCCCCTTCGATGTCAGGACCGTCTCCGTAGAAGTGATTTGGCTCGGCGATTCTGATACCATGCGTACTGAAACCGTTCAGGGGATTAAACTGCCACGCGAGAGCGTCCATGTTTCGGGGCAGCGGCGATGAGAGGATGACCATGGTGCCATACGTCATCTCGCTGACCTTGCTGACCTCGAGTTCCCACTTCAGCATCATACGGTCGATATCGTCGATTCCGGTCATGCGATTTCCCTGCTTCCAGTGTTCAAGCCAGGAGACATTTCCCACCAGCAGCAGAAACTCCTTCATTGCGTAGCGGGGGAGTGCATGGATTCCCTGCAGTGAATCCACAGCATCAATGCGTTTCGCGAGCGACACGTGTCCGAGAGCATGTTCGTAAATGCTGCGGAATCCCTCATCAATCACGATATCGGAGTATACTCGCGAACTGTCGAGACACATCTCGCGCAATGCCAGGACGTAGGCGTCGGCCGCGATGTCTTCACGCGTGTCGTTCTCCAGAAGGTCGAGCCGTGCCGGTGTCATGACAGGTCCTGAAGTACCCGGGCCCGGTTCAGTGGACTGGTCGCAGGAGGGCAGCAGCGCGATCAGCAGGATAAATGTGGTTGAGAATCGAAACGTCGCGGTCATGCCGAATTCCTCTCTCCGAGTGAGCGAATGAGCTGAGTATACGACGGCTCACGGAAGCATGCAATACAGAAATTCAGCTCTGATTAGGCTCAAAAAGCGACGTGCACGGTTTTCAGACCGTGCACGTGCTGTCGTCTATGGTGGGGAGAAAATCAATCGAAAATGTTCAGCCGGGCTCGGATACCGCCATACGCCTCACGGCCCTTTACCGGACCCCAGGCGAATGCGGTTTCGAAGTAACGCGCGAATGGATTGCGTGCGTTGATGATCGGATTATCCTGCCGGTAGTCCAGCAGGTTCTCGATACCGGCATACAGGTCGAAGCTGTCCCACGAGCGCTGAATGTGCAGATGCAGCAGTGTGAAGGGATCAGACTTCGACGGGAGCTGGAACTCGACGGGGAAGCTTGTTGTCCGGGGAAGAACCTGCGCGCCGCGCCATTCTGCGGTGAGAGTAGCCTGCCATGCGTCATCTGCCGTGGATGTCGTGAGGACTCCGAGCACGCGGTGACGGGAAACGAAGGGAAGATCGCGTGTGCGCTCGCCAATCACTTCGTAGACATCCGAATAGGTGTAGGAGAGCCGCAGTGTCGATCGTTTCAACGTCGCGGTGATCTCCGCCATGATGTTGTCTGAGGCAGAACTGCCCTCGAGATTTCTCATGACGATAAGGCTCGGGTCGTCGTCATATTCCGCCACGACCTGCTGTGAGAACTCCGTGCGATACAGATCCAGCGAGGTCGTGCCGGTGAAGGGACCGAACTCGTAGAGATGTGTCAGGTTGATGCCGTAATTCAGTGCGCGTTCTCCATCCAGTGGGCCGTCGATTCGGATATCGCGCCAGCTGCCCAGGGCGGCGGGATGTTCGACGAACGGACGAGCAACCCGGAAGGCACTTCCGATCGATGCACGGACCGTCGTGAGTTCATCAAACGCATAGCGTGCGAAAGCGCGTGGTGTGAGGATGGAGCCGTGATCTTCGTAGAAATCCGCGCGAAGCCCTGCGATGACCGTAAGGGCGTCGTCGAGAAAATACGATTTGTTCTCTGCGAACAGCCCGGGCACCGAGAGCGTGGTTTCGTATTTGCCCGCATAGGATTTCGCGAGCAGGTTCGAACCGAGCTCGATATTCTCTCCCAGGTCGCTATAGCGGAAAGAACCACCTGCTGCGATCTGATGCTCATCTGCCCAGGGCATGGTGTACGATGCATCGACATAGGCCATTGACTCTTCGGCCTCGTAACTCGTCGGACCGTACCATGCGTCCTGCGAGTGAAAACTCGCCGCGCCATGCAGCTTGAACGTGCTTTCATCACCGATAGCGAATTCACTTTTGTTGTAGAATTCCAACCGACGGTTGTCCATGAGCTGGCCGTAACGGTTAATGCCTCCGAGATCAGCGTCGCGTTCGAAATCTTCCTGTCCGCCCAGACGGTTTTCCCAGGTGTACTTGATTCCGTTCTGGATGATCACGCCTTCCTCTTCTCCGAAGTATTTAAACTTGGAGAGGACCGAAAAGCGGTCTGTCAGCGGAGCATCGAGGAATCCGTCGCTGTTGCGATCTGTACGTATGCCGCGGCGGATTCCCTGAGCGGCGAGCATCCCGCTCCAGGGGCCGGAAGCACGCATGACATAGGCGTTGTACTGCTGCGAGAGAAAGCTGTTGGTAAAGGCATTGAAAAACAGCGGTTTGTTTTCATCGCTCTCATGCATGAGGACGTTGATCAGTCCGCTGAACGACTCACTGCCCTGCAGAACGGAATTTGCGCCCTTGCTGACAGTGATCCGGTCGATGAACGGACCGGGGATGAAGCTTACGCCGAGGTGGGTGTTGAGTCCGGTGGTCAGGTGGGGCACGTTATCGATCAGGACCTGCGTATAGACGCCGTCCAGTCCGAGCATGGTCAGTTGGCGTGTATCGGTGATGATATCAACTGCCTCGGGCTGCACAGACGATGTAGTGCCAAAACAACCAGAGAGATCGCAGCAGGCCGCGTGTTCGAGTTCCTCAGCCGTGATGACCTCGGTTTTCTGTACCATGGGAGCGATGTAGGTTTCAGGAGCCTGCGCCGAAACCTCCACTTCCTCCGTTTGACGCAGGCGTGTCAGAGTGATCGTCAGGTCGGTCTGGTTGCCGACGGGTACGGTTTCCGGTTCATAGGCGACATGGCTGACGGTAAGGCGGCGATTACTGATATTGTCCGCATCCAGGTGAAAATGGCCGTGGTCGTCGGTCGTGCCGCCGATCGAGGTGCCTTCCCAGTAGACATGTGCACCGGCAAGTGGAACATCTCCATCAGTACCACTGCCGTACACTGTTCCGTGGATCTCCTGCGCCTGCAGGGATGAAGGAAGGACGCTGCTTATATAGATGATACCGAGAATTGCGATGATGGATCGCAGAGAATTCAAGCTCGCGTTCATGAGCTTCTCCTTTGTGTAACTGATTGAAATACGGAAAGGGAGAAGGTCAGGCGCGCGGCGGCTGGAACGGCGCTGGAATGCTGTTGTTCAGGAGGGAGGGCTGTGCGTGCGAAGTATATGGCGACGCAAAATTGAAAGCGAGGGACAGTGGCACAGGCAGCGGCGAAACCATCGGTATGTGATGGCAGCAATCGCTGCACGATGCGTCCGTGCAGGCGGAATCGCAGTCATCTTCGCAATCTGATGCGCTATCTGCATCACTGCTGTGAGCCCCATTCTCTTGATGCTGAAATTCACCGTGTATGTGCGTTTTTGAGGCAGGCACTTCATCGTGATGGTGATCGGCATATGCGTCACCATGAAGATGCCGTGCATCCATTTCATTGTCAGGCACGTGGAAGGCTGAGGTCATTTGCACCGCGATGATCAGAATCACGGTCAGCAGCGCTCCCCAGCGGGGGCCGTTGAAGGGTGAACGATATGTATGCGAATAGCGCAACATCCACAAAAGATACGGATTACTGCCTGATCAAACAACCAGGGGCTGGAATTCAAATCCAGCGGAATTCAGGCAAAAAATCACGCTTAGGGGTAAAAATCGAACAGTGGGTGACACGATGCGTGCAAAGGGTGTCATTTCGCCCTGAAAAATCAGGGTGAAACGGAGGTGCAAAATAAACATTTGCTTCTCTTCTGTAGAAATTCTATTATCAGGTCGGAACATGCTTTATTAAGCCCGAAAAAAAATCGTAAAGCATAGTTTTTAAAACACCTCGGCCGACAACACACAGGCCCGATGATTTGAAAATCGTAGCACACATAGATAGAGCCGTAGCACGGCCACCATCTACAATCCCACCATCATTACAGGAGAGGTTATGAAACTACCTGCCATGCTTCGCGCGTTTGCTGGTTTGTTTGTTATTGCATGCCTCACATTTGCGTTAACGGCCTGCGAGGGCGAGAAGGGTGAGACTGGTCCTGCCGGTCCCGCCGGTGACAACGGCGCCCAGGGTCTTCAGGGCGAAAAAGGCGACAAGGGCGACCAGGGTGATCCCGGTATGGACGGTGCTGACGGCACCACCGGTTGCGTCCAATGCCATGATGTTTCTGACAAGGTGAAATCAGTGTCGGTTCAGTATGCGAATTCGAAGCACGGATCCGGTACGACTTTTGAGAGGAACGGAACCTCCTGCGCACCCTGCCACGTCAGCCAGGGCTTCACTGAAGTACTGCAGACGGGTCAGGGAACCACAGCCGCATCGATTTCCAATCCTGCACCTGTGAATTGCCGTACCTGCCACAACATCCATCTGAATTACGACGAGACTGACTATGCGCTCGTCACGAGCGATCCGGTCACCTTCCAGGACAACAAGACGTTCGATATGGGTAAGGCCAATCTGTGCGCACACTGCCACAAGCCGCGTCCGGTAACTCTTCCGGAAGTCGGTGGCCCAGATTATGAGGTTACAAGCAAGCGATTCGGTCCGCATCATGGTCCGCAGAGTTCACTTCTCGCGGGTGCCATGGGTGTCGAGATTCCGGGCACCGTGTCCTGGACTGCAAACAATCCGCATCGGAACATCCCTGACGGCTGCCTTACCTGCCACATGGCAGAAGCATACGGCGGACAGTCCGGTGGTCATGTCATGTCCATGGGCTACGAGTACCACGAGGAACTCGTTCCGAACACAGCCGGCTGCGAAGACTGCCACGGCGAACTCGACGATTTCGACTACAATGGTTGGGTCACCGAGTATGAAGGTCTCATGGCGCAGTTGCGACAGCTTCTTATCGACAAGGGAGCGCTTCTGGACGATGATTATGCAGTTACCGGTACATTTAGTGCCGCGCTCGCAAGTGCACTGTATAACTATCGCTACCTTCTCGAGGATCGCTCGGATGGTATCCATAACCCGCGCTACGCCAAGGCGATGCTGCAGAATTCGATCGAAGCGATTCAATAATCGATCTCTGCCGTTGATATTTCAACAGCCTCCCGGATTCCGGGAGGCTGTTTTTGTTTGTGGTCCTGGCAAGTATTTCCCCGAATTCAAACCTTCATTTCCGTGCGCACCGGTTTAGGGCTCTATTGCAGGAAACGCTCTGGGTGACGTTGAGTGATAGCCTCACGATCGAACGATTGCACCACCACCATTTATCAGCGTGCTGCTGTGACCGCAAGACGCGCTAGCAGTCCGGATTGTGCTGTGCATCGATTTCTACCCTGCTCAAAGGCAGTACAGCGGAACTCGCTTCACTTATAGCGGTGTTAATGTCGCAACGAGGATATCGTTGATATTCATACGCTCAGTATTAGCCATATCAGTGAAAGGTAACTCATGCGTATATTTCTCAGCCTGGCCGGTTTCGGGTTGCTGCTGTTCACCTCGGGCTGTGACGCGCGGGAACCCGGAGAGACTCTCGGTGGCACTTCGGCACAAACTGATAACACGACCATTAGCAGGAGTAAAGCGATGCAGGGTCCCGATGACAGGGGTGATGTTCAGAGACCGACACATGAAGACACGCTCGTTCTCGGCGCGGGATGTTTCTGGTGCGTCGAAGCGGTTTTTGAACGCCTCGAAGGTGTGACCGATGTTCAGGCCGGTTACGCCGGTGGACATGTAGATGACCCGGAGTACGAAGCGGTCTGTGCCGGAAGCACAGGGCATGCGGAGGTGGCACGGATCACTTACGATCCGGACGTCATCTCGATTTCGAAGATTCTGAGCGTGTTCTGGATCGCTCATGATCCGACCACGCTGAATCGCCAGGGTGCCGATATCGGTACACAGTACCGCAGCGCGATATTCTACCGAAATGAACAGCAGCGCGCAGCGGCGGAAAAGTCCCTCGCGGAAGCGCAGTCGAGGTTTTCTGCTGACATCGTGACCGAGGTTACCCCTCTTGATAGTTTCTGGGCGGCGGAGAGCTATCATCAGGATTATTATCGGAATAATCGCAACGCTCCCTACTGTCGGGTGGTGATCGAACCGAAACTGAAAAAACTCAACCTGGAATAACGAAACGTTGCCTGCATAGAAATGAAAAGGGCTGTCCGTTTGAAGCGGACAGCCCTTTTGCTATTGATGCGATGATTTATTTCATCAAGGTCATACGCCTGGTGATCGTCGATGTGCCGGTTTCGAGACGATAGAGATAAAGTCCCGAAGGCAGGTCTTCCGCATTAAACTCGATCGCATGGGAACCGGCGTCCCTCGATTCAGAGATCAGGGTTGTGACGCTCTGACCGAGGAGGTTAAAGACCTTGAGGCGGACGTTCATCCTCTCGGGAAGAGCAAAGCGGATGGTGGTCGACGGGTTGAA
>PKTF01000364.1 GCA_002869275.1 Ignavibacteria bacterium
ACTACCGCACACTGTTCGATCACGACCTGGGCTTCATGCGCGGACGCAATCTCGACGGATCGTGGCGCACGCCGTTCAACGCCCGTTTATCCACGCTCAAGCAGCACGAATACACCGAGGGCAATGCCTGGCAGTACAGCTGGTATGTGCCGCATGACATTGACGGACTCATCGATCTGCATGGCGGAATAACACCCTTCACGGCGAAGCTCGATTCGCTGTTTTCGCAGAGTTCCAATCTGGAAGGGACGGGAGCGACGGGAGACGTCTCCGGACTGATCGGACTGTATGCTCACGGTAACGAGCCCAGTCATCACATCGCGTATCTCTATAATCACGCCGACCAGGCATGGAAGACGCAGGAGCTCGTACGCCGTATCATGCGCGACCTGTATCATGACGGACGTGACGGCCTGAGCGGCAACGAGGACTGCGGACAGATGTCCGCCTGGTACGTGCTCAGCTCCATCGGACTCTACCCGGTGAATCCCTGCGGCGGAGACTATGAGATCGGGAGTCCGGCACTGCGCCGCGCCGAGATCGCGCTCCCCGGCGGCAAGCGTTTCACCATGATCGCGGAAAACAATTCTGAGGAAAACGTGTACGTGCAGTCCGCCACACTAAACGGCCGGCCGCTCGAGCGTCCAGTCATCCGGCATGAAGAAATCATGCGCGGCGGTACGTTGAGGATGGTCATGGGCGCGCGTCCGTCATCACTGTGGAATGCCGCGAGAAGATAGTCGTTGCGCACGGGCTCTGCTGTTTCCGGTCGTGAGGAAATCCGGTGCCGTTTGATCACTTGCATCAGGCGGGACCGCGTCGTATGTTGCGCGCATCCATAAACGATATCGTTGTCGCAATCAGGAATTGTGCCGCGGGCGTTGCGGGTACGGTTCTCTATCCATGTTGTGTTTTCACAGACGGGGGTCTTATGACTGACAGCAGGAAACTCTTCGGCATTGCTGCATGCACCGTGCTGTATCTCGTGCTGATTGCCGGAGCTGTACATGCGCAGGAGGAGCAGCCGGAGAGACCGCAATTCTGGCTGCACACCACGCAGAATGAGCAGTTTCGCGGCTACGTAGTGTCGCGCAGCGCCGATACGCTGCACTTCCGGACCACGGGCGGCATCGCATTCGCCATCCACGTCGCACAGGTGGAGGAATTGCGCCCGGTTTCTCCAGGAGCGGATTCCACCGCAGTCATTGGCGAGGAGGCCTGGCGCGTCGCAGAACGAGCATTGCTGCTCAACCGGCCCGCAAGATCGCTGTTCGCCATGCCGACGGCGTATCCCTTTGATGCCGGGGAGGTGCATCTCGGACTCTACGAATTGTTTTTCGCCTCCGGCACCGTCGGGATCGCGGGATATGTGGACCTAAGTCTGGGCACGTTTGTACTGCCAGGGACATTCTTCGATCCTTACTTATTCGGCATCAAGGTCTCTCCTGTGCATGGAGAGCAGGGAGCCCTCGCGATCGGTGCCGGATTGGGCAGCTACGACGATGACAGTCCGGTGATGTTGTATGGTATGGGAACTCTTGCGCTCGGTCCGGTCTGGCTCACCGCGGGCTACACGTCGAGCGAGGATGGCAAGGCGGAGATTTTAATGTTCGGTGCGGATCTCCCGATCAGCCGTCGGACACGGCTCATGGCGGAGGTCTGGGCCCCTTCAGAAATGGATGGCGTCATGATGTGCTTCGGCGCGCGCGTTGAGACCGAGTTCATGTACATCGATGTGGGCATGTACTTCCCGACACAGCAAGGCGGCCGATATCTCATTTATCTGCCCTGGCTTGGAGGAACGTTCCTGCTCTGATCGCATGTTCTCCTTACATGATGCATCAATTGAAAACGCGACAAATCGTACACGCGCCCATCGAGCGCGTATGGGAATTCTTTTCCCGGCCGGACAACCTCAATCTCCTCACGCCGCTGGAGCTGCATTTCCGCATCCTGTCAGGGGATGAACGCGACATGCACAACGGACAGATCATCAGTTACGCGATCCGTATCCTGCCCTTCGTGCGCGTCGGCTGGGTGACGGAAATCAAGCATGTCGTACCGATGCAGTCCTTCGTGGACGAACAGCGCATCGGTCCTTACCGCCTGTGGCATCACACACATGAGTTTCGCCAGGTCGACGGTGGAGTGGAAATCCTCGACACCGTGCATTACGCACTGCCGTTCGGCATACTCGGCGGCTTCGTCCACTGGCTCTGGGTGCGTCGCCGCCTCAATTTCATTTTCGGTTACAGGCAGAAGCGGATGGTGGAGCTGCTGTCGGATGCCGGCCACATGGGAAACCGTTAGGGATATCCTTGACTTTTCATTCCTGATTTGCGAATATCCTGCACAAAGGGAACAC
>PKTF01000377.1 GCA_002869275.1 Ignavibacteria bacterium
AGCTGATGCAGGTCGGCACGCGCCTTCTGGTCGCTGTTCCAGAGTTCGTATTGCGCGGGCAGCGCCTCGCCGAACAACCCGAAAAATCCGTAGTGCAGCCGGGCGCCCCAGTCGGTGTTCTGCAGCCGGGCCACAAGGGTGATGGAATCCGTGTCCGCAGGTTTCGGGAAGGTCACGGTGAGTCCGGGCCGGTCGGGGGATGCCTCTGCCCGCAACGGTTTGCTTCCATTGATTCTCCCCGCCGGATGCGAAAGCCACCAGCGTTCCGTGCCGCCCGTCACCAGCGAGCGGACATCCCGGCCCCCATCGTCAACGGCGCTGCGTGGCGCCGTGAGCGTGCATTCCAGCAGCCTGCCGTCTTCGGTGGGAACGACCTCGCTGCCCTCAGCATGCTCCACTCGCAGCAGCGCGAGATGATCGATGTAATCCACTTCCTGCAGCAGGTCACGCAGCTGCAGGTGCAGCGCGCCATCCTCCGGCTGCGTAAACGCCAGCTTCATCCAGTCCCTACGCTGCGCCGCTTCAAATACCGCTCCGCTGAAGCACTCTCCCTCCACGATGTAGTCATCTCCAGTTCGGCCAAAAACGAACGGACAGCCGCATGCCCCTCCTGCACCAGCCCCGCTACTGGCGCCCGTGTCCTTCTTCTTTACTTCCGGCGGTGGCGGCGGTGAAGAATCGGTGTCTACCATGCTGTATATGAGGAAAGCGTCCACGGCCAGGCCGACGATGAAGCCGGTGATCAAACCGGGACGACGGCGTGATGTGGTGATGACGGACTCCACTTCATCCAGGGGTATCAGCTGCGATGCGCTGTCGGACTCCAGCCGTACGTTTCCGACGGACCGGAGGTTGCCGTTCGCTAGGGCATCCTGCAGATCGTCTGCATCAAAGGTTTCCCCACCAGCCAGTTTCAGATGATCCAGCAACGGCAGGATGATGTACAACGGCTTCCGGTCTTCACTGCGCTGCAAGTACACGCCCAGACCGTCACAACCGATGAAGCGGACGGGATAGCTCTCACCGTCTTCGGTAACGACGTCCACTGCGTCACCGCGCTGCAGCAGCGGACCTCCTTCGATCCGGCTGCTCGTTTCCAGCATCGTATTGAGTTCGTCCAGTGTGGGCTGCGCGATACCGCGGAATTCTCCGCTATGCTCCTTCCCCGAAAAAAGTTTCAGTGTAAGCTCGTCCCCCGGTGCCACCTCGGATAGGTAGGAAGGCTGTTCGGTAGAGGTCGTGATATTCTCGGGATCATCCAACGTCGATCCCAGGCCCGCACCAATGATGCTGCAGCCGCTCAGCAATAGCACAGCCACGGGTAAGAAGATTCTCGCCCGAACAAAGGTCTGTAATCCGTTCATGATCCACCTCTTCTATCAATATGAAAATTCATGAAGACTCCGAAGCCCCTCCGGAATCCTGCTTCCCCCTGATGCATATCGCCGCTCGAGGTTCTGCCAGAACTTCGCGTCCGACCAGCCGGCGAAAGCGCCGGGTTCACGCAGGATGCGTGCGATCAGCTCCGTCTGCGGTGGCTGATCGGCCGGGACCGTCATCCGGTAATATCCGCTGCTTTCGAGTATCCAGGTGATGCTCCTTCCCGGAGTAACCTCCGTGTCGGGCACCGCAAAGGTGATCGTGGCTTCCTCTCCGGTGTCCAGTCGCAGACGTCTTCCGTCCTCATGACGGATCACATCGGGATTGGCACCATCAACAATACTCTCGACGGTCAGTGCTTCGATGCGCTGAATCACCAGATCCTCTTCCCGGTCTTCATCGATCCCGACATACCCCAGCATCCAGATGCCCGCCGGTCCTTCGAAGCGCAGCCGCAGCGGTCCGGGTGGCGCAGAGGAAACATCGAGGCGCATCGCTACCGCTCTCCAGGTACTCAGGCCTGTTTCCCAGATGCATCCGGCATACTGCCAGGTGCTTCCGTTCCACAGCGACACGGTGAGCATACCCTCGCGCCGCATCACATCGTACATCTCATCACGTGCCGTCCGGTCGTGCGTGCACTGTTCGTAAAATGCGGGGAAGGCCGATCCGTAGAGGGAAAAGAACGCGTACTGTATATGCGCGCCCCAGGCGGTGTTCTGCACCTGCATGACCAGGGTCACGGAATCCGCCTCGGGCTGTACCGCGAATTCGCAGGTCATCGACCGGCGCACGGGTTCACGTGTACCCGGGGAACGCGGCATGGCCGACCAGAAGCGGTCGTCATGCCGGCTGAGCAGCGGCAGGACGTCACGCCCGTGATCGTGCCATGCGCGGAGCGGCGTTCGCGCTGCAGTGGCGAACACACGCTGGTCCTCGGTCGGATAGACTTCCACGTCAGCATCGTGCTCGATGCGCA
>PKTF01000120.1 GCA_002869275.1 Ignavibacteria bacterium
GTCGGCGACCATGGCAGATGGATGTACCGCGGCTTCTGCATCTCCTGCAGGTATTGCTCGCTGACATACGCATTGTTTTGAATCCGCGCGTCGCCCCAGTCGGCGTAGGCATGTTCCGGCCAGTCGGTGTTGATGTAGCTGAAGCCCTTGATTTCTTCGTGCGCGGAGATGAACCCCCAGAATTTCGCAAACCAGGCATTCCAATCAGCGACGCCGTCCGCGGGATCGGAAGTGATGTTCAGGCGAATGGCTGAAGTCTCGCTCAAATACACCGGCTTCCCTTTCATTCGTGCCATGCCGAGGAAGCGCTCGCTCTTGCCTTTCGTGGTGATGCCCCGACGATCATAATCCGGCAGAGCCTGGTCGAAGTTTGCCGCATCGAACACGTCGAGTCCGAACCAGTCCACGTACGCATCACCCGGATACCAGAGGGCACCGGCTACGCCTACCGAATCAAAATCATTCGCCGCGGCGGGCATGTAGCACCAGATGGTGGCGACGGAGTCACGGAATCCACGCGCGGCGAACATGTCGGTGATTTTCCGGAACATATCCACGTACAGGTGTGGATGATGGCCGTTCCACTCGCCGTTGAATTCACCGCCGATGCGCAGGAACATGCGCTTTCCATACTCCTTCGAGAGTGTGATGATACTGTCGATCAAGGCGTCGTACGTATCCGATACGGCGATGACACTGTCTGTCGCTTCTCCATCAGTCAGGAAGAGGCTCAATTCAGGGATGAATCCCGTTGAATCAGCTTCTCTGTAGAACGAGGCGAGCCGTTGCAGCGTAAGGGACGCCCCGCGCGTTCCTGGTATGCTGAAGAAAAATCCGCGGACAGCGGGCTGTGTCCGGTCATCCATTGCAGCGAGATAGCCGTCCAATTCCTCCGTACCGCCACCGAATGACACGGTCTGCACACCGTGGTACACACGTCCGTCCTCGGGTTCAAGCAATGCCCGTCCGGTATCGATGACGGCAATCGCTCGCCAGATTGCAAGCACCGGTTCCTGTCCGACCATCAAATCGATGCCGTCACCGGGAACGGGGCGTGTATCGAGCAGCTGTCCGAGGATGTCATAGAGCTGGACCTGCAGCGGACCGTCAGGACGCCCGATCAGTTCGGCGGGTACCGGTAAGTAACATGGATGCACGGTCGCAACGGTGTCGAACAACGCATCGTGCCACGCGACATCCACGATGTTTGCCTCACGAAACCGGTACACGGCAATGTTCCTCGATCCAAGGTCCTCGGGCAAACCCGAAGGCGCGATCAAAGAATGCACGAAGGCATACGCATCAGCGGACTGGTACCTCTGTCCGCGGTCCGAGTACAGGCCGAAAAAGCGGTCGGGCGGCCATCCCACAATGGGAGTGCAGATTCCCTGAAGTCCGGCAGCGATACCCGTGATCCATTTTCGCACCATGTCACCGGCGTGAAATCGTGCTTCATACTGCGTCTCGCCCTGTTCCTCGATCTGCATTGCCGCTTCGGCCGCCAGCCATGGCCTGAGCGTACCACCGGAATCCCGAACCGCCTGTTCGAAGGCCTGCATGTTGTGCACGATGAAGCGTGGTTTGAAATGATAGTGTATATCGAACCAATCGAGCCACTCCGTCTGTCCGGCGATCGCATCCATCCAGTATTCGGCAGGGATTCCGCCTCTCCCCTGCATGCGCCTGCGGAACTCGCTCCAGTTTGCAAGCGGCTTGGGCCACTGGCGTTCGTAGTGTGCATTGAACAGTGTGAGCAGGGAATCCTGACTCGCCGGATTCGCCTCTCCATAAGCGAACCACTGCCGCTCGAGCTGAGCGTAGTAGTAGAATCCACCGTGCGAAACCTTGATCTCAGCGCCGTTATCCTCCGCAGCCTGATGCGCGGCGAGGTACGCTGTGCGCAGACAGCGTATGTAATCCTCCACATCACGCTGATAGGTTTGTTCGGTCGTCAGCCAGTGGTCAGGATACTGCGGCTCGTTGCCGTACCGCAGGTAACCCAGCACCGCGGGATTCCTCTGTGCCACCCGTTCGATAATGCGATACGTATAGTCATACAGGGCTTCAGAATATCCTCGCTGGGGAGCGGGCGCGGACAAAGGGAGGCTTCGGTCGAGATCGTCCGGGGCACGCGCTTCTCCATTACTCGCCCACGACGAAGCCGGGGTCAGCAGCAGAACCGATTTCGCCCCGAGTCCGGCGGTAAAATCCACGGCATTGTCGACATAGGACCAATTGAATGTATCGTCAGGCCTTTCAAGTCGATCCCACTGAAATCCCCATGCGACGTATTGTGGATTCAACGCCTGGTAGGTCTC
Organism: Ignavibacteria bacterium; assembly: GCA_002869275.1. Taxonomy (GTDB): domain Bacteria; phylum Bacteroidota; class Ignavibacteria; order SZUA-365; family SZUA-365; genus BM516. The sequence continues at coordinate 2,319 of PKTF01000120.1, forward strand.
GCTGGAAAGAGAAACATCGATATTTCGTAAGCCCCAGTA
>PKTF01000031.1 GCA_002869275.1 Ignavibacteria bacterium
AGTCCGATGTCGGCAAAGGGTTTCGAGGCCAGTCCGGTACCGATCGCAAGGTCAAGAAGCCTATCCCCTGCCTTCACATACTCGAAACAAATGCCGAACAAAACGTCGTGACCATAGCTGTAGTAATCGCGTACTTGCGCGTCGTATTCAGACGCGAATTCGCTGGACCCATGTGGATTGGACTGGCCCGTCATATCCGAATCTCCTCTTGTGATACCCGTAGATTCAATATAGGACATTCTCTGATCGATCTCGATTTCGAATCGCTGGAAACACGAACGCTCCCGTACAAATGCACGAGAGCGTCAAGTGTTATCCAATCTTAAAAAAGTTCAGCCCTTATCGGGGTGGAAGGAGGTCCTCAAAGGGCTGAAGGAGGATATTATGCATACTATTAGACGGCAGGTTACAACGATAGTTGCATTCCCATGGACGCTTTTTCAGGGCACAAATCGAGTACCTTCATCGCTGCTGCTTCACGCAGGCTAACGGATGAAATGCAGCATCGCTGCGTGTCCGGGTTGCAGGGTGAGGACATAGGATGGATCGGTGGTGTCGAGGAATCGATGCTCGAAAGCAGGTGGAAACAACACCTTCGCCGAAGAGAAACGCTCACGCAGGTCGAGGTGTATTGTTCTCGCACCCCCAGTGTCGACGCGTTTGTTGAGGACGATGAGAAACAGGTCGTCCGGGTGATCGGGATCACTGTATTCGCCGATCTCCACGAACGTACGATCGGCGGAATCGGTCTTGAACGTCCCGGGAATCCAACTCAGCGCCCTTGTGACACTTCCCTTTACACCCTCGGCCAGGTGCGCGTGGGTGTTGTATCCTTCCTCCCATACCTTTCCGTTCAAGTGTTTCACAAGCGGTCTGAGGTCCCGGACCAGAAGCACGCGCGTGGAATCCCACTTGCTCTCGCCGTTCGTCGCCCGGGTCCGAGGTTCATGATTGTGCGGATCGAGCACTCCGATACAGCCCATGTCCCAGTATTGCGGATCGTCGCGGTCATGGACGACAGGCACTCTCGCCTTGCCGGGCCAGGAGTTGAACATGTACAGCATCAGGGACGTCGCGCCGTAACACAGCGTCATGTTCGTTGACATGCGAAGTTCGGCAGCGGTGGGTTCATACAGCCAGGCGGAATCACTCTGCGGCGTCACCGGCCAACCGTTTCTCAGCAGCCAGCTGTGATTCTGAATCGGCGGACACCATGCACGCACACCACCCGCCTTGCGAGACAGGGCGAAGTAGCGATTCCAGGTTGAGTACGACTGTGCGTTGAGCCAGGAATTGCGTCCGCCTTTCGACCATGCAACCGGAAAGTACAGACTGTCATAATAATCCGGATCGCCGGCGCGCACTCCGAATCTCTCCTCGAACAGGTACACGTACTGACCGGATGTCACCCCGCGCATGGCAGCCCCATCCAGCCGCAGACGTTCGCCATAGCCCTTGGTCGGAGCATTCGTGTATATATGCGGCCGCACGGGTGCACGCGTCGTACCCGCCATGTCTTCGAGTATCGTTCCGATCAAACGCACGGTCGGATACCCCCCTTTCGTCGCCCGCATCTCAAGCATTTCGAGATAGCGCAGCGCAGGATAGGCGCATGTGGAATCCGCACCCAGCAGACGCAACCGGTTCTCGAGCTTCGCTCGCTCACCCCTGAACGCGGCAGGTACGGCGGGAGACCGGGGATTGAACAGCGCGAAGGCTAGCTCGTCACTGAGGATAATCGCATCGACGGTGATATCATGCACACCGTGATAACGGAGGTCGATCGACAGCGGGGACGCTGTCCTGTTATGGTCATTCCGACCCGGGACTTCTGCCAGACTTTCGACGCGGCGCACCAGATTCCCGACATTGCCGTCCACCTGTACTTCCTCGTGGACAAGTCGGCCGAGAACGATTTCATACGGCGCTTCGCCCTGGCGCAAAGCTGATCGCAATGTTTCCGTCGTCACGGCGAACACCGCGCCACCGGCAGATCCCGCGCAGGTAACCGTCATCACGGTGTCATTCGCCACGGTCAACGAGGGTGGTCGGTACAGGCAGCGGAGAGAAAGCACGTAATGGCCCGATGGATTTTTCGCATCCAACGTTTTTGCGAAGACATACTCTCCCTGTCGAAAATCTGAAACCACAGCGCCGTTGTCGCGCCGTGCGCGAAATCGCAGCGCATTGACAGCATGCACACTGTCGAGGTCGTGATAATCGCTGCGGGGTCGCTGCTCTGCGAACTGCGCTTCCAGCACTGCTTCACCGCCGCTGCGCGAATCGAAATCAAACGACGATTCCACCTGATAGATCCTTCTCTCCAGGCTCGAGGTTCTGCGCACAACC
>PKTF01000365.1 GCA_002869275.1 Ignavibacteria bacterium
AGATGTTCTGTTCGATTTTCGCAGCGGCGTCTTCCTGGTACGCCGCGAGCAGCCGATCGCGTGCCGCGGAATCCATTTGCGTCCCGGGCTGGATGGCATTCCCGAAACTGAGTCCGATGGTGATGGCCAGTGCCGTGGTCAGCAGGTAGTACGCAATGGTTTTGCCGCCGATACGGGCCATCTTGGTCACGTCGTGCAGACTCGACACTCCCACCAGCAGTGATGCGAACACGAGCGGAATAGCGATCATCATGAGCAGGCGAATGAAGATGTCGCCCAGCGGTTTGATGACCGTGGCGATGGTTTCTTCCTTGCGCATGGACTGCACGTCGTTATAGGCGCGTGTGCCTCCGTCTGTCGTGACACGCACGTTCACGGTTGCCCCGCGCTTCTCTTTCGCCTGCTTGAACAGGTGCAGGATTTCCGCCTGGTCCGCGTCCGAGAATTCCGTCTCGCTGCCGTCAACGATCAGCGTGAAGCGTTCCCAGTCCGCGACCTCCACCTCCCTGCTCTCACTTTCGGTCGGCACCTCCAGGATCAGCAGCTGCTGGTCTACCGCGAAAATCACACCGAAAATCGCCCCGAAAACGAGGCCGAGGAGAATCTGGATGTGGAGCGGGGGTCTGGGGATGCGCATGGGCGGCTTTTCGTGGTTGGACTATTGGGTGAAGATAGGGAAAAATGACGTAGGACGTAGGATGTAGGACTTAAGACTTAGGATCACTCATCATCGTTGCACGGCGGGAGCCGTGTAACGATGACGCGTCCTAAGTCCTATATCCTATAACCTACGTCCGATATCCTAAGTCCTACGTCCTATCTCCACTGCGAGGCGGCGGTTTCCCCAGCTGCCGGGCTCCGGATCGAAAACGCCCGCGAGCGGCTGGCCGCATTTCCGGCAGCAGCCCTCGACGTCGAGCTTCCACAGTGTCAGCTCGAAGCCGTCGCGTTCGATGAGGGCGGTGCCGCAGGAGGAACAGGCTGTGCGGGCTCCCTCGAGGTCGCGTACGTTGCCCGTGTATACATGCTGCAGGCCGTTGCGCAGAGCGATCGCGCGGGCGCGTTTCAGTGTCGAGACGGGGGTGTGCGGGATATCCGTCATCTTCCAGTCCGGATGAAAGGCCGTGAAATGCAGTGGGACGTGTGCGCCCAGTTCCGCGGCGATCCACTGTGTCATGGCGTCGAGTTCGGCATCGGAATCGTTCTGTCCCGGAATCAGCAGTGTGGTGATCTCGAGCCAGACCTTCGTCTCATGAGCGATGTAGCGCAGGGTGTCTTTCACCGCTTCGAGTTCGGCCGCGCAGAGCTGCCGGTAGAACTCATCGGAGAAACCTTTCAGGTCAACGTTCGCCGCATCCATGTGTGAATAGAATTCCTCACGGGGTGCGGGACTCACGTACCCTGCTGTCACGGCGACGGATTTGATTCCCGCCTCCCTGCAGGCCTCCGCCACATCGACAGCGTATTCGTGGAAAATTACCGGGTCGTTGTAGGTGTAGGCCACACTGCGGCAGCCGTGCTGTTTCGCTGCGGCGGCAATGTGTTCGGGACGCGCGAGATCGGCCACGCGGTCCATCTGCCGCGAACGGCTGATATCCCAGTTCTGGCAGAAACGGCAGGTGAGATTGCACCCGGCGGTGCCGAAGGAGAGCACGGCACTGCCGGGATAAAAATGACTCAGGGGTTTTTTCTCAATGGGATCGACGCAGAATCCTGACGAGCGACCCCAGGTCGTGAGGACCACGGCGCCGTCCTGGTTCATGCGGACAAAGCAGAGGCCGCGCTGTCCGTCGGACAGCGTGCAGGCACGCGGACAGAGGTCGCATTGCACGCGACCGCCGTCCACTGCATGCCAGTACCGGGTGGGAACCGTGTCCCGCATGATGTCACTCCTGTTGCAGGGAGACGTCCGTCGTTGTTACTCGTACGTTTCCGCACGCATCATGCTCACAGTACCCTCGGCCGAGACCGAAGATCCGGCATGCGATCCGGCTCCGAGGATGTTGCCTGAGAGTTCCATTTTCTGCAGCCAGAGCGACTCGGTGAAAATACTGATCGTCCCGTCCATGGTGATTTCCATTTCCATGAACGGCGACGTTTGCGTGAAGGTCGATGTGATACCCAACACGGCCACTTCTCCGCGATCCGTTTCAGAGACAGCGTTCAGTGTAAGAGTCACTGTCTGCACTTCCATATCGGCCGCTGCAAAACTGGTGACGAAATCCTTCATATCCTCGCCGTCTAACGACAGAGTTTCACCAACGGACATCGTGCGACCGCCGAGGATTTCATCAATGCGCATTTTCTCGTGTGCGTCGAATTTGTCACTCAGAAACGACTTCGC
>PKTF01000292.1 GCA_002869275.1 Ignavibacteria bacterium
CGCGCAATCTTCGACACCGAGGCGGAATCGAAGCCGATCTCGTTGACCAGCTTGATCGTCGCGCGAATGATTGCCTGCTGCTTCTGTGCATCTTTGTGTCTCATGGGCTCTATAATAAACGATCATTCGTTAAAAGTCAAGAGGGATCATGAGAAAAGTACATGAGCATGATCATGGCGCAAGGAGGCAGGGCTCAGGGAAGCATGATCATGGCGCAAGGAGGCAGGGCTCAAGGGAGCATGATCATGGTCCCTGAACCAGGGCCCATGATCCAGGATCCTGCTTCCTTGTACCATTTCGCCCTGAGCCCTGAGCCCTGATCGTGTTTCCATGAGCCCTGAGCCCTGATCATACTCATCCCTCATGATCCATGATCCTCAATTACCTTCTCTCAGCAAATCTGACAATCCCCCGCGCCATACCCCGAAAAACAATCGCGTGCAGAGGGTATATGCTGTACCAGTATATGAGACCGAAAAGCCCTCGTGGATAGTATCGCGCGGTCTGTATCAGCCGCGAACCACTGCCGTCGGATTCTGTGCGAAATTCAAGCCAGGCGCGGCCCCACACGCGCATTTCCGCGCGAAGCAGCAAATGCCTGTCAGGCTCGTACTCTTCCACACGCCAGAAATCCAGTGCGTCGCCGATGCGGAGCTGCGAAGGATGCCGCCGTCCGCGCCGCAGTCCCACGCCCCCCAGCTGCTTGTCGATGAATCCTCGGATGCGCCACAGCGTATTGGCATAGTACCAGCCCTGTTCTCCGCCGATCCGCGACACCGTCGCGAACAGTGTGGATACCGGCGCACGGCTGGGAACCGTGCGTTCGTCAACGCGCAGATGCGAAGGATCGAGATGCGGATCGAGCGGCGTGGATTCTGCTGACGACCATGTGGTGGGCACGTCGAACACCTGGACTTTGCGAAGCGCGCGACGCACAGCCTCTTCGAATGGCATGGGGGTGATATCGAAGAGCTCGGCGGCGCTGTCGTTCTCCATCACGGTCTCGGAACGGACACTCTCGATCAATGCGCGCGCCAGTGAAAAGGGAATGGGAGTGACGAGATTGACCCAGTAGGATGAAAGCCGCGGGGTGAGTACGGGAACCGGAATGACGATGCGCCGCAATCCGAGAACCCGTGCAATGGTCAGCATCATCTCGCGGTAGCTGAGCACTTCCGGACCGCCGATATCAATGACGCGGCCCGATGTTTCCTGCTTCTCCACCGTCGCCACCAGGTAGGACAACAGATCCGCGATCGCCAGGGGCTGTGTGCGCACGTTCACCCAGCGCGGTGTGATCATGACCGGCAGGCGGTTGATGAGATGATGAATCATTTCGAACGAGGCACTGCCCGATCCGACGATCACCGCGGCCCGCAGCTCTGTGACCGGAACACCGCTGCCGCGAAGGATATCCCCGACCTCATGACGGCTGCGCAGATGTGGCGTCTGCATGCGCTCGCGCGATCCGAGTCCGCCCAGGTAAATGATGCGCCGGACACCCGCGTCTCGTGCACACTCGGCAACGTTCTGTGCGGCAATACGGTCGTGCTTTTCGAAATCCGAACCACCGCCGGACATCGAGTGCACCAGGTACAGGACGGTGTCGATTCCCTGCATGGCAGGGAGAATCGTCTCACGCTGCAGCACATCGCCTCGGATGATCTCGCCGGCAGCCGCTTCGCGCTCCGGAATTTTCTCCGGGGACCGTACAAGGCAGCGCACATCGTGACCGTGCTCGATCAGACGGGGAAGAAGGCGTCCGCCGACATAGCCGGTCGCGCCGAGAAGTAGTATCTGTGCCATAGTGCGTACCTCTGAGTTTGCATTCCCTCTCAAAACACGGATATGGACCAAATGATTACCTCGGGTGAACAGATATTTTCGTCATGAAATAAAATCGTAAATGGATTATTATTTGGCGAACCCTTGACAACCGGCAGGGGAATGTCGTATGTTGCTATCCACTCAACCGAATACCAGAGAAATGCAGTCCTTCGCAGTTACATATCGCAGCATGAAGAAAAAGCAGATGAAGTCCCTCGTCAAGTGTGGACCGTGTTGCGGTATGAAGCAAAACTGACAGTAAAGAATCCCAGTTGCAGCCCTTCATACCTTGTGTGAAGGGCTTTTTTCGTTTTGGCGACGTTTCATCCACGATCGCACAGTGAATACCAGCGCAGCGACGTTTCATCCACGATCGCACAGTGAATGCACCCAGTTAACAGGAGACAGAATGCAACCCACGCTCTACATGTTCGGAGGAGAGGTCCTTGGCTCGGCGGAACGCATCCGGCAGGCCGTCACCGTCATCGGGAACGCACGACGCAGAAAAC
>PKTF01000110.1 GCA_002869275.1 Ignavibacteria bacterium
ACGAACACCGAATCCCCTTCGATGCGTAGTCCTGCCGTGACCACGAGTTTCGGATCGTGATCCGGCCAGTCGGGCGCGTCGACGTCGTTTTCGCAGGAAAGCAGCAGCAGGGGGAGTACTATGTAAAGCAGTCTTCTCATGTGTCAGAATGTGAAACTTAGTCCGAATGTGGGGAGCACGGGAAACAGGGTGATCTGTTTGAGCTTCAGCGTGCGCGTGCTCTGCATAGTCACCGGATCCCAGTCCCAGTCGGAGTCGAGGTACTGGGCGAAGGGATTCATGTGGTTGTAGGTGTTGTACAGGTTGATGCTGGCCTTCCAGGCCCAGCCGAACCATGAGAACGCGTAGCTGAAATTCAGGTCCAGCCGGTGATAAGAAGGCAGCCGGTAGCCGTTGCGATCGCTGTAGAGAAACTTGACCGGATCGTTGACGTCGAGCTGATACTGCGCGACGGGAAAGGTGAACGCCTGTCCGGTTCCATAAACCCACACGCCGGTGAACTCCCAACGCTCACCCAGTCGATAGTTCAGCACGAGCGATATGTCATGCCGCCGGTCGTAACGCGGCGGAAAGCTTTTGCCTTCATTGAGTTCCGGAAATTCGCGATGCGCCCACGCAAGCGTGTAGCCGAGCCAGCCGGTGAAGCTGCCCTTGCGCTTCTGCACGAACAGCTCCACACCGTAGCTTTCGCCCTTGCCGCCGGTCAGCTCCTGTTCCAGCGGAGCGAAAATGGAGAAGTACGCGTTGTCACGAAATTCAAGGATGTTGTTCACTGTCTTGTAGTAGCCCTCGAGCGACACGTTGTACATGCCTTCCTCGAAGTCTCGACTGGCGCCGAGCACGTATTGCAGCGAATACGACGGCGGCAGCGTGGCGGTGGAAGGAAACCACATGTCCGTCGGCAGCGTGATGTCGTTGCGCGTGACCAGGTGCAGGAATTGATTCGCCCCGATGAAAGCGCCCTTCAGCGTGATGTCGTTGTCGAGCGTATAGAATGCCGCGAGCCGCGGCTCGAAGCGAAGATGGTTGCCACGGTCGAAATAGAATGCGCGTCCGCCCAGCTGTGCCAGCAAGCGTTCGTTGACCTGCCATTCATCCTGCAGGAAGAGCGACAGCTCCGTGCCGCGATGCGTCGGCAGATGCGGATCAAAATCCTTGAATTCGCTTTCGTTCGATGAAGCTTCGGAAGTGAAAGTATGCAGGGTGGTTTCGAGTCCCGCCTTGATGCGGTGATCACCCGAAGCGAAGTATTCGGCTTCCGCACGCAGGGAGTAATCGAGAATGCCCGAGACGGTTTTGAAGCGTGTGTCGTCCCATTCCTCGAATTCCGAACCAAAATGGTAGTCGCTTACGACGGCGGAGACATTGGTGAAAAGCTTCGATCCGAAGATATGCGTCCAGCGCAGATTGCCGGCGCTGTTTCCCCAGGAGACGTTGAAATCGTCGTCGTCGTCGAAGGGTTCGCCCATGACGTCGCGTCCGAAGAAGCCGGAGAAAAACAGCCTGTCGTTTTCCCCGAGACGGATATTCGTTTTCGCCACGAGGTCGTAGAAATAATAGTTCAGCGAACCCTCGTCGCTCATCAGGTCTACCAGCCAGTCGAGGTAGACGCGGCGGCCCGAGAGCATGAAGGTGATGTCGTCGTTGATCGGACCGTCGATGGTCAGTCGCGAATCGATCATGCTGATCCCGCCTGCACCGCGAATGCGGTCGCGTCCGCCCTCGCGCATGGTGACATCCACCACCGATGAGAGGCGTCCGCCGTACTCGGCCGGCATCGCTCCCTTGATGAGGGTGACGTTGTTGATGGCGTCGGCGTTGAAGGTGCTGAGGAAACCGCCGAGGTGTGAGGGATTGTACAGCACCATGCGATCGAGCAGCACGAGGTTCTGGTCGGGACTCCCGCCTCGGATATACAGCCCGCTCGAGATTTCCGAGGCGGCCTGTACGCCTGGCAGCAGCTGCAGTGCGCGGAAGATGTCGACTTCGCCCCCGAGTGACGGCAGGCGCAGGATCTGTTCGATTGGTACGTCAATGGAACTTACACGCCGTGATTCCGCCTCCTGCCTGTCGGCGTCGATGGAGACTTCACCGAGTTCGATGACAGACTCACGCAGATCGATCGCAAGACGGATCTCGTCGCTGTTGCTGATCGTGATCGTTTGCTCATACGTCTGGTAACCCACGGCGCTGACGCGGAGAGTGTACTTCGGCGCTTCGAGTCCCGCGATCGCGAAATACCCGTAGCGGTTCGATGCCGCTCCCTTGCCCGTTCCGACCAGCACGATATTCGCCCCGATCACCGCTTCTCCGGAACCCGCTTCCTGCAC
>PKTF01000020.1 GCA_002869275.1 Ignavibacteria bacterium
GATCAGGGTTGTGACGCTCTGACCGAGGAGGTTAAAGACCTTGAGGCGGACGTTCATCCTCTCGGGAAGAGCAAAGCGGATGGTGGTCGACGGGTTGAACGGGTTCGGGTAGTTCTGATACAGCTGCACCGTCGAGGGAAGCTGGGGATGCTCGCCGACAGCCGACACCGTGGATCGCGGTGCGATGATATCCGCAGTACCGCGAGCATCCTCGACGTTTGCGAGGCCCTCGGTTATTTCATACTGCACTTCCGATACCATGATGTCGAGCGAGCCATTGGGGGTGTTTTCCATCAGATAGCCGCCATCGGAACCTGTGACCGCGAAAAACACCTGTCCCGCAGCGTCCATTCCGTATACCCACGCTTCAACGAGCGGATTGCCGTTGCTCGCGTCCGTGATCGTACCGCGGATTTCCGCCATGCCGTCTGTAGCGAGGGGATCGAGTGTGATTGTCATGCCGCCGGCGAAACCGTTCCACTGGCTCTGCTTCCATTGCTTGGTGTTTCCGGCGTACATGCCGACGTATCCGAGCGCACGTGCGCGTATGATGGCATTGTCCCATGCGTGGAATTCGAAGGCACCCCTGCTGTCGGTCGTCGTTCTAACGCTGGCGCCGGTTTCAGGATTGATCGCCTCCACGAGTACATGCTGAGGCTGTCCTCCGGTACGCGCGGTAACCGACCCGGTGAAACGGCGAGGACCAATAGGAACTGTCGCCAGCGCGAAATCGATATCCGTCACAGCACCCGGAGCGGCAACCGTGACCTTTCCAGGACCTGCGGCGGTCGCATGATAATACTCACCCGCATACCCCGCGGCAGCGGCGAAGACCGTGTAATCTCCGCTGGGGAGTCCGTGCACAGTATAATCACCGTGTACATCCGTACGGGCGCCGCGTTCGAAGCGCTGAGACAGGGAGCGTACGATGACAACGGCATGTGCGAGCGCGGCGTTGTTGTCTTCATCAGTGACCGTACCGCTGATACTGCCGCCCTGATCGAGGCTGAAATCGATTCCGGTGACCGGCTGGTTGGCGACGGTTACGTCATCTGCGTTCGCGTAGTCTGTCTGGTTGTCGTAGAACTCGGGCAGATAATTCACGGCGCTGGCGCGCACTTTATAGTCGCCCGGGGCAAGGCCGTCGATGAGGTATCTCCCGTCTGCTGCGGTTTTTGTCTTTCCGTAGTGTCCGCCGGCATTTGTCGTGGTCGGACCGCGGTGATTCCATGCACTGACGGTTACATCCGCAACGGGATTGCCGGCTGCGTCCTTGACGGTGCCCGCGATGGAGCCGTTGTAGGAGTCCAATGCGAAATCGATATTCTGCGTTTCCTGTCCGTCGATCACGGCGACTTTCGTCGCCAGCGTCAGGTCCGTCACGCCGTCGTAATACTGTTCGCCATAGTGATGGTGTCGCGCCTGTACGGTGTAATCGCCCGTTGGAAGGCCGGTGATGCGATAGTTGCCCTGCGCATCGGTGGTGCCATATGCTCCAGCGGCATTGGGGTTGCCGGATGACGTACGCGATGTGAACGCCTGGACCGACACACCCTGCACAGGTTGACTGGTCGCTGCGTCGATAACTGTTCCGCTGATGCTGCCGCCTTCACCCAGGGTGAAGTCTATACCAGTCGCACTCGGGTTGGTGGCGCTGAGAGTGATATGGTCGGCCTGTGCGGCATCGCTTTTCTCATTGTAGTACTCGATGACGTACCCCTGAGCGCTCGCCCAGACCATGAACGTCCCGGCCGGTGCTTTCATCTCATAGGTTCCGTCCTTCGCCGTGCGCGCGGTGAGCCAGTGCAGCATCGGACCACCGACCATTTCTCCGAACACCGTGGCGCCGGCGATCGGTGTGCTGTTCGCGTCATACACTGTGCCCTTGATCGTATACACCGGATCGGGCTGTCGTTCATTCAGTGCGAAATCGATGTTCGATGCAGTGCTCGCGCCGGAGATCGTCACCTTGTCCGCAAGTGTCGGATCTACTTTGCCATCGTAATATTGCAGCTTGTAGTTCTGCGCTTCAGCGGAAACATAGTAGTCCCCGTCGGAGAGTCCGCTGATCTGGTAGTAACCGTGCGCATCCGTTACAGCATGCCACGTATTTGCACCGGATGGGGGGATCCTGGTCGAATTGGGATGCGCGTACACGCGTGCCCCGGCGATCGGATTGTTCGTGGCTGCGTCGGTCACCAGGCCCTCGATGCGGCCGCCCTGACCGAGGAGGAAGTCGATTCCGGAAATCGTTGTCGTGTTCGGATCGGTGACGAACTTCGTCGCCTGGCTCGGATCGAAGACGTTGTCATAGTATTCGGGGACAAAGCCCTGTGCTGCGGCTCGCACAACATATTCGCCCCCGGGAACCTTGATGCTGTAATTGCCCTGCGCATCCGTCCTGCCCGTGATCAGGAAGGGAAGCATGCTCACGCTCATGACGGATACTTCGGCTTGCGCGATGGGGCCCTGCGCACTGGTGACCGTTCCGCTGAAGGTGAATTCGCCCTGTCCATGGCCCAGCATCGCGGTCACCGCACCGGTGAGCGTCACCGAGCCTACGGTGGCAGTGGCCTTGATCTGGCCTCGCGGCGCTGAATTTTGCGTCGCAGCGGTAAAGAGTCCGTTGCCGTCGATGGTACCGAATGCCGCGGGCTCCACATCCCATATCAATGTGCTGATCTGTACTTCGACCAGTCCGCCGGCTGTCGGCTCGTATGCCTTTGCCGTGAACTGCACCGTCTCACCCGGGGCAATCACCAGGGGTGAGGCCGGGGTATCAGCCGGATCTATTGTCAGAATATATCGCGTATTCTGGGCCACAGCGAGTGTGGAACACGCGAAGAGGAAAATGAGCGCCAGTCGCAAACTGCTTCTCATGGCGAATCTCCTGTGTATTGTGGATAAGTGGAAATCGGGCCTATACGGAAATAGACAATTGAACCGTCGTTTTGTTACGCCTGCAAGGGATACAGGATTCACGGCATCGGGGAGGTGCTGGGTTCATCTGGAAATCAATCCATTATACAAAGTTCCAGGCACTATCGCACCGGCAATTCCTACAGATAATTCATCTGATTTTAAGCGCACGTTAATCTTGTGCATGTAATTTTACGTTCGATCCTTCGATGTACATCCGCGACTGCGGTGTGAGGGAGCCTGTCAGAGGAGCGAACACTATTGAAGGCCGGAGCGATGCTTCGCTATACGTACAAGGAACTGACCACGTTTTCCCTCGTCATGCTGCTCATGATGTGGGCGTTTTACTTGCTGGATTCCGTCCACAGTCACTGGGTCGAAGGACGGGTGCGGTCTCATGTTTCAGAACAGCTGGTGCAGAAAAGCGTTGTTCTGAGCAATACGCTCAACAGTAAAATATCCCTTCTCTACGGATTGCGGACGTTCGTGGAAATCGATCCTTCACAGCGGCGTCTCGATCAGGAATTCGAATACGTGGCGACATCGCTGCGTGCGAGTTCGAAAGGCGTACGCGCATTGCAGCTCGTCAAGGACGGGGTTATTCGCCATATGTACCCGATGGAGGGTAATGAGGCGGCATTCGAGCACAATCTGCTCGAGGACCCGCGTCCTTCTGTTCCGCTCACGTTACGGAACGCCATGGAGTCTGACTGCGTGACGCTGAACGGACCGCTGGAACTCAAACAGGGAGGGAGTGGAATTGTCGCGCGCCTGCCGGTCCGCTGCGAAGGCGAGACCTGGGGATTGGCTGCTGTCGTGATCGATCTTCCGGAATTGTTTGCCGAGGCGGGAATCACTTCTGATGAACATAGTCTCATGGTCGCAGCACGTGATGCGAACCGAAGCACGTTTTTCGGTTCTGATAATGTGTTCGACCATGCACCCGAAATCCAGCGTATCCCACTGCTCGAGGGGTACTGGGAACTGGCCGCCGCTCCGAGTACCGGATGGCTGGCACTCGTGAGTGACCAGGTCATCTCTTTTCGCGTGGCGAGCGGCATCGTGCTGCTGCTATTGTTCTCTCTCTTTGTCGTGTCGACGCGCAGCAAGTTCGTGCTGCACAAACTCGTCGAACGCAGGACCAGGGAACTGCAGAAAGCGAATCAGGATCTGCAGGGTGAGATCGACGCCCGGCGCCGAACGGAAATTGATCTCGTTTCCGCACGAGACAAAGCGGAGCACAGCGACCGTCTCAAGGACGCCTTTCTTGCCAGCATGTCGCACGAGATCCGGACACCGCTGCATGTGATTCTCGGGTATGTGGACCTGCTTCGCGCTCCGGAAGCGGAAATCGCGGAGGACAAGGAAATGTACATCTCCAGCATGAAGAACGCGGGGAGCCGTCTCATGCGCACCGTCGAAGACCTCATCCATATTTCCAGTCTGCGCGCGGGGACGTTCAAACTTCGGCGCACCGATTATGACGTCGTTTCGGCAACGAAAAAAATCGTACGAAATGTGCACTCCGTGGCAGAGGAGCGAGGATTGGAATTGGTGTTTCGCTCTAACCTGGTGCGTGCCGAAATGCATGCGGATCCCTACAGCATAGAGCAGTGCATTTCCAATCTCCTGGATAACGCTCTGAAATACACGGAGAAAGGTACGATCGAGATCGCCATCGATGGCACGGATACGCATTGCTCGATCTCGGTGCGCGATTCCGGCATCGGAATCTCAGAAGGATATGTCCATAGCGTGTTCGACGTCTTTTCTCAAGAGGTTTCGGGCTACAACCGTCCGTACGACGGCCTGGGCCTGGGTCTCACTCTCACCAAGCGGTATGTTGAACTTCACGGAGGCAGTGTCTCCGTGGAAAGTGAAAAAGGAAAGGGATCGACGTTTATCCTGGAGCTGCCCGTCATTTCCACAGTCCCACACGCGATTCCGGAAGTGGAACGCAGTGAGGTGCGGCATGAAGTGGAGGCCCCGGCTCTTACCTTGATCAAGCAGAGCATGCGGGTCGCCTGACAGATTTTCAAATCTGGAACACTCTACTTCCCGGCGGAACCGACGAATTCGGTTTTCCTTCTGAAGAGGGGACGAGTGAAGTTGCTGCGGGTTGATTCCGACGGTGAGGAGGTGCTGCTCGATATTCTTGGTCCGGGCGAGATTTTCGTCGATATGACGCTCTCAAGGCACAGTCCTCAAGATGCCGGCGGCGAGGTGGTTGTCCGGCCTGTGAACATCAGCATCGTGCCGGCCACCTTCATCGATGACCGCCTGACATTCTACGGGGAATTCAGCGCTGCGAAACTCCGGCGACAGCTCTCTCAGGCGCGGGCTTCTCTCCCGGGTTAACCAGGGTAACTCACTTTCGTTTTGGGTTCATCCGGGCTCCCCGAAACACCTTTTTCTTCGTATATTCCCACGGTATCTCAACACGACCGTTCGCGATTCCGATCATGCACGAAAGTGACGCTCTACCGTACCGGATTGCCGTCATCGACGATGACTTTTCCACGCTGCGACTGCTGGAGTGGACGCTTGCGCGGAGTTGGGGGTATTCTGTTTCCATGTATTCCTCCGCCTCGGCATGTTTCTCAGAGATTCCGAAACCGCCGGACGTTGTGCTGATCGCTGTCGGGGCAGAGCAACGTGACATCGTTTCCGTAACGTCCTCCCTGCATCGTGCATGGCCGGATGTGGTTGTCATCCTGCTCACCGTCCATGGTGAACACGGATCCGCGGCGCAGGCACTCGGTGCGGGAGCCTGGGACTATTTCGACAAGCCTCTGGATCTGCACCGCATGAAGCATGTGCTTTCCCAGGCGCTTGAGCACCGTGGATTGAAGATCCAGCTGAGGAAACGGCAGAGAAGGAGAAATGCGAAGCAGGAAGCCCTGCCGACGATGGATCAGGTGAAATCCCGCGCGGTGATCGCCGCGCTGAAACAGTCAGGCGGCAATGTGAAGGAAGCTGCCCGGCTGCTCGGAATCGGCAGGACGACCATGTACAAACTGATGTCACGTTACCGTATCGACCATCATGTTCTCGATCCAGAAAGCGGGCTGTAACTTTATCCTTTCCAAGGTGTTACACCCAGGTAGACCGCCCATTGCTCAGACAGAATTCTCAGACAGAATGAATCGCACACCCAACCGCAGGGTGTGCCACAACCAATAGCAGGTGCCCTATGAGACACATTTTACGTCGTTCCGTTTTCATTCTTTTCGCGTTTTCACTGCTTTCGTGCTCGGAAGAGGCGACCAATGTACCGGACTCGGTCAGCGTTTCCGGTGTGGTGCAGAAAGCTTCGACCGGTGATTTCGTTCAGGATGCAAAGGTCACCGCTTTACGACATACTGATTCAGAGGAGCTCGGCAGCAGTGTCACGGATGCGGAAGGTGTTTTCCTGATATCCGGTCTGCCTCGTGTCGCGATGGATATCCGGGTTGAAGCCGACGGATACGCTCCGGTACTGTTTGAGGACCTGGATCCAGCCACGTCGTTGCAGTCAATGAACAACATGTCCGTGCAAATGGATACCGTTGACACCTGCTGCAGCGGAGTCATGTTCATCACAGTAAAAAACGCGGATGGTGTTCCGCTCAAGAATATCGCCGTGGTCATCAAGCGAAACGGAACGGTGATCGCAGATCCGCGTACGAACGAACAGGGCAAAGCTGTCGAGGACGGCCTGTGTCCGGGTGATTACTCGATCCGGATCGCTGCGGAAGGATACAAGGTGTATGAGGCAGTCTTTACCATCAACTCGAGCTGTGAGCCCGTGGAACTCATCGCCCAGCTGCAGCCGACATCCACGGGCTGCTGCGACGGCGTCCTGACTGTTACCGTGAAAGACCCGCTGGGTGCACCGGTCATGGGTGCTCTCGTGCGCGTCTGGAAGGGTGGGGCAAAGCTGCACCAGACGTTCACCGATTCTCTGGGTGTTGCGGTCTTTACCGACCTGTGCAGAGGCGGGTACGGAGTCGACGTCACAAAAACCGGCTATACTGATCGCGAATACGAATTCGAAATCAACGAGAACTGTGACCCCGTGAACAAAGTCGTCGTCGTCGAACAGCTCGCCTGTTGCGACGGCGTACTCACACTGGTGGTCCGTGACAAGAACAATAATCCCGTGGCGAATGCGAAGGTGCTCGTCCGAAAGGGCTCGAAGGTGATTGAGGATCCGCTTACGGATGCCAACGGACGCATTGTGGTCGACGGCCTCTGTGCCGGTCACTACAATTACCGCATCTCGAAGGACGGGTATGAGGTCATCGAGGCCGAATTCGATATCAATGAATCCTGCGATCCTGTTACCCGCGAGGTGACAGTGGAAACCGAGAGCGAGGCTTGCTGCGACGGTGTCCTCACCCTGACCGTCAAGGACCCGCAAGGCCAGCCGATCGCAGGTGCGACCGTGAAACTCTGGCAAAACGGAGCGGTGCTGAAGAGTACGACGACGAACGCCTCGGGTGTCGCCATATTCTCCGATCTCTGTAAGGGAGAATACGGCGTCGACGTCATGAAGGACGGCTGGACTGACCGTGAGTTCGGTTTTGCGATCAACTCAAACTGTGATCCGGTGAACAAAACGGTCGTGATGGAAGAACTGCCATGCTGTGAGGGAGTGTTTACCCTCATCGTCAGGGACGGCAATGGAGATCCCGTGCAGAATGCCACCGTTCTGCTGCGTCGTGGATCGAAGGCCGTTGCCGATCCGCGAACAGACGCAAACGGACGTATTGTGGTGGACGGCCTGTGCAAGGGCGAATACAACTTCCGCGTGTCGAAGGAGGGTTACAAGGTCGTTGAAGGCGTCTTCGCCATCAATGAGAACTGCGATCCGGTGACGAAGGAGGTCACGCTCGAGCAGGTCAGTACTGAGTGCTGCAGCGGCATTCTGAAAGTGAACGCGGTGGATTCAACGAATACCCCTGTGCCCGGCGCCACTGTGCGTCTCTGGAAAAATGGTGTCGTCATCGAAACCGCTACAACAAATTCCAATGGACGTGCCGTATTCGACGGACTCTGCGTTGGCAGCTATGGCGTCGATGTCGAGAAGACAGGTCTGAAGGGGAGAGAGTTTCAGTTTGCGATCAACGTCAACTGCGATCCCTACGTGAAGACGGTCGAACTGCTCCCCTAGCAGTATTTCACCTCAAGCAGCGGCGACAATGCCGAATGTCCAGAACAAGGACATTCGGCATTGTGCGTTTTTGAGCGATTTGCCATCAGATAATACGAACCCATGGCATCATCAACGGTTTTTTTTCTATGAAAAGTGATGTTTAAATCATGAAATGGCCACATGGCACATTGAAATCGAGAAATTTTTCGTGAATGCTTGGATAGGATGCCAATGCTTAATAATTTGCAGTATGAAAATCTCTTATTCTGAGATTTGGCTCTTTGAACAGTGAGTTACTTAGAGAGGTAATTGGATGTCAGAAAACCTGGAATCCGTCGTCAAGACGATCTGCGAGGGCTTCAGCAATGAAAAATCGCGTATGATGGACATCGTGCGTGAGGTGCAGGAGAACTTCGGAGGCGTTTCTGATGACGCGATGGACCTGATCGCCAAGCAGGTCCAGACGCCCCGCGTCGAGGTGGAGAGCGTAGTTTCATTCTACGCGTTTCTCTCCAAAGAACAACATGGCAACGTCGTCATCAGTCTCTGCGACGACATCATCGATCGCATGTTCGGTTTCGAACGCATCAAAGGTGTGTTCAACGAAGCGCTCGGTATCGATGTCGGCGAAACGACTGAAGACGGCAGCATCACACTTGAAACCGCTCCGTGCATCGGCATGTGCGACCAGGCCCCGGCCGTGATGGTCAACAACGAGATCTTCACCGAAGTCTCGGGCGACACCGTCACAGAGATCGTCGAGCAGTTGCGCGATGGCGTCGCCCCCGAGCGTCTTCGTCGCCGTCTGGGTGATGGAAACAACTCGAATCCCCTGGTCAGCGCCGCCGTTTCCAACAACATCCGCAAGGAAGACGAGGTTATTTTCGCCCCGCTTACCTGCGGTAACGCGCTCAAGAAGGCGATCGCCATGAGCCCGAACGAAGTCATCCGTGACATCAAGACGGCGCGACTGCGCGGGCGTGGTGGTGCCGGTTTCCCGACCGGTATGAAGTGGGATTTCACCCGCGGCGCACAGGGCGAAAAGAAATTCGTCATCTGCAACGCAGACGAAGGCGAGCCCGGCACGTTCAAGGATCGAGTGATCCTGACCGAACGTCCACAGCTGTTGATCGAAGGTATGGTGATTGCCGGGTACGCGATCGGTGCCGAGGAAGGCATCATCTACCTGCGCGGCGAGTACAACTACCTGCGTCCCTACCTGGAGGACACCCTGCAGAAGGCACGCAACAGCAACATGCTCGGCACCAATGTGATGGGCAAGGAAGGATTCAATTTCGATATACGCATTCAGATGGGCGCCGGTGCTTATGTGTGCGGTGAAGAGACCGCATTGATCAGTTCCTGTGAGGGACTGCGCGGCGACCCGAAGAACCGTCCGCCGTTCCCGGCGCAGAAAGGATATCTCGGCTATCCGACCTCGGTCAACAACGTCGAGACGTTCTGTTGTGTCGCACGCATTCTCGATCAGGGTGCCGGTTGGTTCTCCCAGATCGGTTCGAAGGGAAGCACGGGTACAAAACTACTGAGCATCTCGGGTGACTGTCGTCGTCCGGGTGTGTATGAAGTACCCTTCGGCATCAAGATGACCGAGGTGCTGGAAATGGCCGGTGGCGAAGGTGCCGCGGCAGTACAGGTCGGTGGTCCCAGCGGCCAGATGATCGGTCCGGATGATTTCGAGCGTACGATCTGCTACGACGATCTTGCGACCGGCGGCGCCCTCATGATCTTCGGTCCGAAGCGCGATCTGCTGGAAGTCGTTGAATACTTCATGGAGTTTTTCATTGAAGAAAGCTGCGGCTATTGCACGCCATGCCGCGTCGGCAACGTGCTCCTCAAGCAGCGTCTGCAGAAGATCATGGAAGGCAAGGGTGAGCCCTCGGATCTGGCATATCTCGAAGACCTCGGCAACTCGGTGAAGTCCACCAGCCGCTGCGGACTCGGCCAGACCTCTGCCAACCCCATTCTCTCGACGCTGAAAAACTTCCGTCCGCTTTACGAAGCTCTGGTCAAGGAAGACCAGCCCTTCCAGCCGACCTTCGATATTCAGAAGGCACTGGGAGTGGCGAAGGGCATCGCCGGACGGTCGTCCATGCATTTCGCCGAATAACGTCACCTGAAAGAAACCGGAAGATTATCATGAGTGAAAATACAATCACGTTTGAAATTGACGGCGTCGAAGTGCAGGGAACGGCGGGACAGACCATCATGCAGGCAGCGGATGTTGCCGGGATTTATATCCCGCGCCTCTGCGCCTTCGACGGCCTGGAACCGTTCGGCAGCTGCCGCGTCTGCACCGTCAAGGTCAACGGCCGTTTTCAATCGGCCTGCACGCAACCGATCGCCGAGGGTATTATCGTAGAGAACGACAGCGAGGAACTCCTTGAGCTCCGGCGCAACCTCGTCGACATGCTCTTTGTCGAAGGCAATCATTTCTGCATGTTCTGTGAAAAAAGTGGTAATTGTGAGCTGCAGGCACTGGCCTATCGCCTCGGAATCGCCGCTCCGAAGTATCCGTACATGTTCCCGGCGGATCGCAACGTCGATGCCACGCACAAGGATGTGTTCATCGATCACAACCGCTGCATTCTCTGTGCCCGCTGCGTACGCGCCTCCCGCGACCTCGACGGCAAGAATGTGTTTCAATTCGTCGGACGCGGTCCGCAGAAGCGTATCGCCGTGAACTCACGCGCACGTTTGGTGGATACCGACCTCAACGTCACCGACAAGGCCGTTGAGGTGTGTCCGGTCGGTGCGATTCTCACGAAGCATGTCGGTTACTCGATTCCCGTCGGGAAGCGCAAGTACGATCACACGCCGATCGGCGCTGACATCGAAGCAAACAAGAAATGACCAAGGAGCAGGAAAACATTATGGCCAAGCCCAAAATTGCAACGACTTCCCTGGCCGGATGCTTCGGGTGTCACATGTCCATTCTCGACATCGACGATCGCATTCTCGAGCTGGTGGAGCTTGTGGATTTTGATAAATCCCCCATCAACGACATCAAGGAATTCACCGGCGAGTGCCTCGTGGGACTCGTCGAAGGCGGCTGCGCGAACGAAGAAAACGTGCGCGTGCTCCAGGATTTCCGTAAGCACTGCAAGATCCTGATTTCCGTGGGTGACTGCGCGATCAACGGCGGACTGCCTGCGATGCGCAACACCATTTCGCTTCAGGAATGCCTCGACGAGGCGTATTTGAACGGTCCGAGCACCCAGAACACCAGCGGAAAGATCCCGAACGATCCGGAGATTCCGCTGTTGCTCGACAAGGTGTATCCCTGTCATGAGGTCGTAAAAGTGGATTACCATCTTCCTGGTTGTCCGCCGCCTGCCGACACCATCTGGGAGGCGCTTGTTGCGCTGCTGACCAACAAGCCGCTGGATCTGCCTTACGAACTCATCAAATATGACTGATCCCGACCGGGATTTCTAGCGAAAGGAAAAGGAGATAGTAACGTGCAAGATACACAAGATTTGAAACGGGTTGTCATTGAGCCAGTGACTCGCGTCGAGGGTCACGGCAAGGTTACGATCCTGCTTGACGAAGACAACAAGGTAAAGCAGGCACGACTGCATATCGTTGAGTTCCGCGGGTTCGAGCGTTTCATCCAGGGCCGCCCGTACTGGGAAGCCCCCGTGCTCGTACAGCGTCTGTGCGGTATTTGCCCGGTGAGCCATCACCTGGCCGCCGCCAAGGCGATGGATCTCATCGTGGGCGTCGACCAGCTCACCCCCACGGCGGAGAAGATGCGTCGTCTGATGCATTACGGACAGATGTTCCAGTCGCATTCTCTGCATTTCTTCCACCTCGCCTCGCCCGACCTGCTGTTCGGTTTTGACGCCGACGTCGCCGTACGCAACGTCATCGGTGTTGCCGCCGCGCATAAGGATCTCGCCGTTCAGGGCGTGATGATGCGCAAGTACGGACAGGAGATCATCAAGGCGACGGCCGGAAAGAAGATCCACGGTACCGGAGCCATTCCGGGTGGTGTAAACAAGAATCTTACGATCGAAGAGCGTGACGCCTTCCTGAAGGATATCGATCAGATGACCGAATGGTCGCGTGGTGCGCTCAAGATCGCGAAAGATTACACGGTCGAAAATCTCGAGGCAGTCGCTCCGTTTGGATCCTTCGACTCAAACCACGTATCGCTGATCCGCGAAGACGGAGCCATGGACCTGTACCATGGAAATCTGCGCGCGATTGATGCGCAGGGCGAAAAGATTTTTGACCAGGTAGACTATCAGAACTATCTCGACTACATTGTTGAGGATGTTCGTGACTGGTCATATATGAAATTCCCCTTCATCAAATCCCTGGGAGTCGACGACGGCTGGTACCGTGTGGGTCCGCTCGCACGTGTCAATGCCTGCGATTTCATCGATACTCCTGAGGCCGAGGCCGCCCGCAAGGAATTCATGGCGGTGACAGACGGCAAGCCGAACAACCTCACGATGGCCTATCACTGGGCACGCATGATCGAGACGCTCCATTCGATCGAGAAGATCCGCGAACTGCTCGAGGATCCCGATCTGCAGGGCACCGACCTCGTGCTCAAGGGCGACCGTCGTCCCGAGGGTGTCGGACTCATCGAAGCTCCGCGCGGAACGCTGTTCCACCACTACAAGGTCAACGACGACGACCAGGTGGAAATGGCGAACCTGATCGTCTCGACGACGAGCAACAACGAGCCGATGAACCGTGCCGTGTCGAAAGTTGCCATGGATCACATTTCCGGCAAGCCGGAAATCACCGAAGGGCTGCTCAACCACATCGAGGTCGCGATTCGCGCCTACGATCCATGTCTCTCCTGCGCGACACATGCGCTGGGGAAGATGCCCCTCACCGTACGTCTTGTTGACAACGACGGAAACGAGGTCGCAAAGAAGAGCACCTGATGGATCAGAAGGGCAGAATATTGTTGATCGGTTACGGTAATCCTGGACGTCTCGACGACGGACTGGGTCCGGCCGTGGCCGAAGCCGTGGAAGAATGGAACATCCCGCATGTCACCGTGGACTCCGATTACCAGCTTACGGTAGAGGATGCCGGCGACATCGCACAGCATGACATCGTCATCTTTGCCGATGCATCGGTGAACGGGAAGGAGCCCTATTTCGTCGAGCGCGTAACGCCGAAGGAGGCTCTGAGCTTTTCGAGCCACAGCGTCGAGCCCGAGGTGCTCATCGATATGGCGCAGAAATTGTTCGATGCCACTCCGCGTGGCTACATTCTTGGTATTCGCGGTTATGAATTCAACGAATTCGGCGAACGCCTTTCACCTCGTGCTGCAGACAATCTGGAACGTGCTCTGCAGTACCTCAGAATCGTGCTCGAAGACAGTTCCCTGCTGGATGCACCGCAGGACGTGAACTGATGACTGCACGACTCGGTATCGAATACACGAGAAATCATTATATGGAGACGCACAATGAAGGACGGTAAACATGTGATCCTGTACCTGGACGACGATCAGGACATGCTCGACGCCGTGCGTATCATTCTCGAAGCCAATGGCTACGTGATGGAAGAAGCACACAGTGGCGAGGAAGGCCTCCAGGTTTATAAGGACACCAATCCCGATTTCCTCCTCGTCGACTTGATGATGGAGGAGGTGGATGCCGGCACAAACTTCGCCAAGGAGATGAAACTTCTTGGTAACAGCGCGCCGGTGTTCATGCTCAGCTCTGTCGGCGACAGCCTCGACGACAATACCGACTACAAGGCACTCGGTCTGGACGGTGTTTTCCAGAAACCCATCCACCCGAAAACCCTGCTGTCAATTCTCAAGAAGAAGCTGGGCTAAATACTACCCTCAGGGTTAAACAACAACGTCAGTCCCTCGGGACTGACGTTGTTGTTTTGGGGCTGAATTGCACAGGGAGGATCAGTCTATCATCTGTGTCTGTGGGGAGGCACTGTGCAGGCTGCATCTCTGTCTTGAGTGTGAGATGGGGCACTGTACAGGCTGTATCTCTTTCTTGAGTGTGAGAGGGGGCACTGTGCAGGCTGCATCTCTGTCTTGAGTGTGAGAGGGGGCACTGTGCAGGCTGCATCTCTGTCTTGAGTGTGTGGGCCGAACCAGCGGTTCGGCCCCACAGTGCATCATAAGGTCAGATAGAATACTCCGGCACACGAACCGTTGGTTCGTGTGCCTGGCAACCGCAGAGCACCGGGTCAGAGATTGTAAGGCCGATCCGCTGGATCGGCCCACACACGCTGGTTCGTGTGCCTGGCACCTTCACCTCACCAGGACAGATATGGTGGGGCCGATCCGTTGGATCGGCCCACACAGCCCCCACACAGCC
>PKTF01000112.1 GCA_002869275.1 Ignavibacteria bacterium
ATGGATACCGACGGTAATGGAACGATCAACAACCTCGATTACCTCGCCATGAAGCTGAACTGGACGAAGATCACCCCGTGGTACGGTGGTGCGCCGAAGGCCAATGCCGCCGCGGCATCGTTCGGACTCGATCAGAACTACCCGAATCCGTTCAATCCTTCGACGATGATCCGTTACACGGCACCGGAAGCCAGTCATGTGCGTCTGGTGGTGACCGATGCGCTGGGCCGCGAAGTGGCCGCGCTGCAGGATGGTCGCGTGAACGGCGGCGTGCACGAGGTACAGTTTGACGGCAGTCAGCTGGCCAGCGGCACGTACATCGCCACGATCACGATGTCGGGCATCGAATCGGGCATGACGTTCTCCAAGACGATCAAGATGGCGCTGAACAAGTAAGTTCGGCGCGCAGGCCGGCACGCAGAGCGAAGAGCTTCTCTTCGACACGCCGCCCGGTCTGACAACCCCTTTCACAAAGCGCGGGTCCCTGTTTCAGGGGCCCGCGCTTTTTATTTCGCTTCAGCTTCGAAACCCTACAGAAGACTAGTTCGCTCCAACCTCTTGTTTTGCACGGATTCGACACATATATTTTAGATTGTGAAGATGTATCACACTGTGCGAGGTTGTCCTCGTCATGTCCAAAGCTCGTTTGGCGTGACTTTCAGATTGCTCATTTGACATACCGCCTCTCTGCTTCTGCAGCGAATTCATCCACAGCTGCAGAGAAGCCAGTGTGCATTGCGCCCGATCACTCACTCAATTCATCCACGAGGTATATATGCAATCCACTACCCCCTCGTGCCAACCCAGGCACACAAGACCGATCATATCCGGTCTGTTTTTCACCTTCGTCCTCTTCATGGGACTGTTCGCCACGACATCCGCACAGACGATGATGCAGCTGCCCCCATATGGCAGCACGTACACATCTTCTCAGGTCCGTGGCTACTGGTTCCAGGCCCCGACGGATTTCCGTATCGTCGGCGTTCGCGTTCCGACCGATGTCGGTACAGCCGCGCAGAACATTCAGATCTTCAAAGTGAATGGCAATCCCAGCGTTATCTGTACCTATCCGACCCTGACAACCAACTACACGACTCTCGGTGTGTGGTATAACGTGAACTCTACCGCAATGATCCCCTGTGATATTCTCGTGCAGACTGGTGATTATATCGGTATCGTAGGTGCCCGCGGTACAAACGGCGGAACCCTTGCAAATTCCTATGATGGCAGCAGTCCCTACAATACGAGCATTTTCGGACTGCCCGTTTCACTGACCCGTTTCGGCCACCAGGGAAGCACCTTCCCGATCACCGGTGGCGTGTGGACAGAAAACTCCACCGTCTGCCGCGTTGAGATGTACTACTCGTCGGCCGTAACAGGTCCGAACGATGCCGGTATCTACTCCATCGATTCTCCGGTGGATTTCTGCGCCGGTCAGCATGACGTTAAAGCCACCCTGAAAAACTTTGGAACAAACCAGCTGACCTCGGCGACGATCAACTGGACCCTGAACGGCACTCCGCAGACCGCCTACAACTGGACTGGTATGCTCGACACGCTGAATCTCGCCTCGCGCCAGACGCAGGTGACACTCGCTTCGAACATGACGTTCCAGTCAGGCGTCCCCTACACGATCGCCGCTTGGACCACCATGCCCAATGGTGTCACTGATACCGTCACGAGCAACGACAGTTCCATCGTGACCGTGCAGGCCGCGATTTCCGGCACCTTCACCATTGGAGGCGCATCACCCGACTACGCGACGTTCTCCGATGCCGTCTCTGATCTCAATTCATATGGTGTGTGCGGTCCCGTCGTCTTCAATGTGCGCTCCGGCACGTACAATGAACAGATTTCCCTCGATGCGATCGCCGGCGCTTCCGCCATCAACACCATCACCTTCCAGTCCGAATCCGGTAACCGCGCCGATGTCAACGTCACATACGGTGCCAGTGGTACAGGTGACAACTGGGTGATGAAATTCGGTGATGCTGAATTCGTAACCTTCCGTAACATGACGATGACCTCGACCAACGCTTCGTACTGCCGTGTCGTCGAAATGGGGACCTCCACCGATTGTACCGTCGAAAGCTGCGAACTGATCGCCCCGACGGTCGGCACGACCTCCAACTACGCAGCCGTCGTCTACGGTTACGGCTCGAACAACCACCGCAGTACGATCAACGATTGCGGCATCCGCAACGGTAGCTACGGTATCTATTTCGGCGGTTCGAGCAATACCAACACGCAGGACTACTGTGTGGTCACCAACAACGAGATCACGAATTCGTACTACACCGCATACTACAGCTACTACCAGGGCTTCGAGACCTTCGCGGACAACACGATCAACCTCGGTCCGGGTTACAGCTACATGTACCTGACTTTCTTCTACTACGGTCATGACGCCAACATCGAACGCAACCAGTGGTTCGGTTCCGGACGCAATTATGCCTACGGCATCTATTTCTACTACCAGAACTACTACGTGCCGGGCAACACGCGCTTCGTCAACAACATGGTGACACTCACCGGACAGA
>PKTF01000115.1 GCA_002869275.1 Ignavibacteria bacterium
CCCGGATACATCCGCACAGGACGACAGACGCAGCTGTTCACCGACCGCGCAAAAAAGGCCGGGACCACCTACGACGCCATCAGCGAACAGGTAACGGCCAATATTCCCATGGGACGCATCGGTACTCCCGACGAAATCGCCCACCTTGCAGTATTCCTGTCCTCCAGCCGGGCATCCTATATCACCGGGACGACCATACAGGTCGACGGCGGCATCTTCCGTGGACTGATGTGAGAACCTGACTGAACGGCCAGGACAAACAGCGTTCTGGCTTTCCGGCATGCGGTCCGCACTGCATATTTTTTCACGTTGAATGAATATTTACTGCCTGCATAAGGCAATAAATTGCGTTTTTGGAGCAGAATGTGAGCATTCTGCTCCTTTTTATTAGGGAATCCACCCACCATTTTTCCTGTTTCTTACGAAAATGTAAGGATTCTGACAGGACATTGTAATGTAAAGTTTATCCGGTCGAAAGGTACCCGCTCTAGCTTTCTTTGTGCACCCTGGAATCGGTGAATGCAAGCGATGATAGGGACGAAGTCTGATAGAACATACCACGATTGGATGAGGCGAATCATGCTGAATTTTAGACGCTTTATGTCTGCAATGCTGTTGCTGATTCTCGGCAGTACCACTTTGGCAATGTCCCAGCAACTGTCAATTGATTTCAGACAGGCCGCGAATAAAGCCAGGCAGTACCAACCCGGAGATGTCCGATGGGTGCAGTCCGTCCTGCAGCAGAACAATGCGCTCTATTTCGAAGGGATGTCTGTTCCCCAGCGCGTCATGTTTACCGGTATCCGCTCGACGAACGGAAATAATCATACGTTTACGTTCAGTCATAAAGCAACCAAAGGCGGAAAACACGCCTATGACTATCTCACCTCGTATGACCAGGCGCTCGCCTCCGCCGGTGCCATCGGGGGTCCGACAGTCATGGTGAACCTGAATCCCTGTGGCAAGGACATGGGGCCACCGAAATCCATGCTTTCCACCTGCGCTTCCATTCACGGCGGGAACAACACGATCGAGGCCAACATCCCCGATGCGATGGGCACGTTACTCTCGCATGACGTCTCTCAGAGCATCGCAAACTATGAATCTGTTTTCGGCGACCGTATAATCCGCCTCTGGGGCAACGCACCGATCACCTCTGCCATGGTCGTGTTCAATGGATACTCGGGGAATAAAGACAAGACAGCAGAATACACCCTGATGTGGACGTCCGCCTCGGACGCCATTCTCATTGAAATGGCCGGACATCTCGCGATGGGACCGGATGTGTCCAGCCTGATGGTGACAGGGATCGGCTATGGAAATGGCCTCGGTGCGGGAAGCATCAACGGCGCCCCGTTCCATTTCAAGCTCGGCAGACTCGATGGAAAATCGCTCGGCAGCCAGGACAACCAGATCCAGGGTTCCGCGATTCAGATCCCCATTTCCTGTGATATCACCGGTCCCGCCGAAACCTGCGCGGGAACGCAGACAACCTACACATTCAACAACGCCCCGGGCGGAAGCAGTTACTTCTGGTCGCTTTCCTCCAACAGCAGCGGTGCAACGATCGTGGGCTCTGCAACCGGATCAAGCGTTGTTGTCGATGTCGGCAATGCTGCAGGCGAATTCACCCTTACCGCAGCGGTGCGAAACGGTGCCCAGACCGTGCAGTGTCCGATGACCGTCAAGGTCAACGCCATCACATCGTCCATCTCTCATACACCCATTCTCTGTTTTGGCGACAATTCCACGGTGACGGTCAGCGCCACGGACGGTACGCCGCCGTACAAGGGTACCGGGACGTTCACCCGTGCGGCCGGAACACACAGCTTCACCATCGCAGACGCGAACGGATGCTCCACCACCGAGACCGTGACCATCACCGAACCGACACAGCTTACGGCGAGTTCGGTAACCTCGGGCATTACCTGCAACGTGAACTCCGGCACGGTCACCGTAACTGCAACAGGCGGTACACCGCCGTATAAGGGTACAGGCACATTTCCCTGCGGAACGGGTTCACAGGTCTACACGGTAACCGATGCGAACGGCTGTACAGCCACGACCGCAATCCTCGTCCGCGCTGCAACCGGACTTGCAGTATTCGTGAACGCGACGCCGATCCTCTGCAATGGCGACAAGTCCACCATCACCGTGGCAGCCACGGGCGGCGCACCGCCCTACACCGGTACAGGTACGTTCAACCGCGGTGCCGGCACATACAGTTTCACGGTCACTGACGCCAACAACTGCAGCGGAACAAAATCGATTACAATCACAGAGCCTTCGCCGCTCAGCATCGCGGCGGCGGGATCGAC
>PKTF01000008.1 GCA_002869275.1 Ignavibacteria bacterium
CGTCATCGACCAGCAGACGTCGCTTCACCGGGCTGTGAATTTTTTTGACGCGAGGTTCAGTCCTTCCTGCAAGATGCGGATATCGAGTTCTTTCTCGGCAACCATCTGCTTCAGCCGCGCATTCTCCTGCTCGAGTTCCTTGAGACGTTTGGCCTGATCGGTCCGCATGCCGCCGTACTCGTTGCGCCACCGGTAGTAGGTCTGCTCAGTGACTTCGATCTGGCGTACGGCGTCGGAGATTGTGGCGCCCTCGGCGAGCAGCACCTCCACCTGGCGAAGCTTCTGAATGATCTGTTCAGGGGTGTGTTTCTTCTTGGCCATGAAAGCCTCCTTTCCACGAAAATGTACTCAAAGACTAACATAGATGCTGGATCAGTTCTGTGGGGCTAGGTCATGTTAAGTTGTATGGAAACAATTTTAACACGTCCTAACTTTTATTTTAGGCTATGTTAAATTGGCGATTATGGCGTGTTTTAAGAAGTTTTTCTCGTANCGTAAAGGCGTAAATGCGTACAGCGTATGGCGTATTTCGTAACGCATTCACCATACCGCCGACTTTACACTTCACGTCTTTACGATTCTTTGTACCTTCAGGCTGACATTAGTATGTTATAACATATTAACATCACTATGGCATCCAAAAATGCAGAAACGAACAACGATTTACCTGGATCCCGATTTACACCGGGCGCTTCGGTTGAAGGCCATCGAAACGGAAAAAAGTGTTTCCGAACTCATCAACGAAGCGGTGAAGCAGTCATTATCTGAAGATGAAGAGGACCTCCGCTCCTTCGAGGAGCGCGCGGCGGAACCGACGCTCAGCTACGATGCTGTCTTGAAAGACCTGAAGAAGCATGGCAAAATATGAACTCGTGTTTCGCACGTCCGCCATTAAGGATCTGCGAAACTTGCCGAAGCATGAAGTCGCTTTACTCCTTCCGGTTATCGAAGCGCTCCGCATCGAACCGCGTCCATCACAATCGCAGAAGCTGACCGCGAGCGAGCAGTACCGTCTTCGCAAGGGCCGCTACCGTATTCTCTACGAAATCGAAGATCAGCAATTGATTATCACCGTCGTGAAGATCGCACATCCGAAGGAAGCGTATCGTTAGCTGTGCGATCTGTATCCTGCCAATCCGCCGACGTTACACTTTACACCTTCACGTCTTCACGATTCTTTGCACTTCTTATCTCACAATCGACATGCTCCAAAAAACCGTAACACTCAAAGCCAGACCACGCGGCTTCCATCTGATCACCCAGGAGATTCTCGACAATCTTCCGGAATTATCATCGGTGAAGGCGGGACTGGCGCATATTCACATCCTGCATACCTCGGCGTCGCTGACGCTGAACGAAAACGCTGATCCGACGGTGCGTGTGGATTTCGAAAGCTGGTTCGACCGCGCGATACCGGAGAATGCACCGTACTACCAGCACACCATGGAGGGATCGGACGACATGCCCGCCCACCTCAAAGCCTCTCTTCTCGGCAGCGGCGTGCTCGTACCCGTACGCGACGGGCGATTCTGCCTCGGCACCTGGCAGGGAATCTACCTCGGCGAGCATCGGGATCACGGGGGAGCACGAAAGATAGTCGTGACTGTGCTGGAGTGATTGCGGACCGCCGACTTTACCCTTCACGTCTTCACGATTTTTTGCACTTTGCACTTCCTGCATCCGTTACCCGCAATTCGAAACCCGGAACTGAAAACCATGAAACTCATACTTACCCAGCCGCAACTCAAAGCCTTCGATAATACGCACTCCTTGAATTCCGTGAAGCGCATCCTGGATGCGGTGAAGGGCGGACTGTCGAATGCGGATCTCGTGGTACTGCCGGAACATGTCTTTTTCGTGCAGACTGAAGAGGAGTACAGGGACATCATGCAGCCTCTGGCGCGGGAGTATGGCTGCCATGTGCTGGGAGGATCGTATCATGAAATCAGGGAGGATGTGAAGCGCAACACCGGTTCGCTGTTTTCACCGGATGGCAATGTCATCGGCAACTATGACAAGCTGCGACCCTATTCCGACGAACGCAGTCGCGTAGATCCTGGAACACGTTTGGGCGAGATGCAGATCGGTGATATGCGCGTTCTTGTTCTCATCTGTGCGGATTTCTGGTTCAGTGATCTGTTCCTCGAAGCCGAACGGCTGCCCGACCTCGTGCTCGTGCCGGCGCTGTCGGTGACACGCAAAGCGACGCCGGATTACTCCCGCGCACTGTGGCGCAACCTCGCCATCAGCCGTGCCTATGAGTTCGGCGTCTTCGTCGGTATTGCGGATTGGGGATATCCCTCCACGCTCCCGCAGCTCATGACCAGCGGTGTCGGCGGCTTTGCAGATACCACCGGCACCGATCCCACGAACTTCTATTCCCCCATCGGCGATCAGGAAGCCCTTGTCATCAAACCCGATTTCGAAGCACTCGACCGCTTTCGACAGGATCGCGCGGATCGCGGGTTTTTCTGGAAGAAATAGAAGTGATCGGGTGATCCATTCACGTATGGATCTCGATTTGCATTGCACGTATGACTCATTATCTTATCATAATAATGTTCATATTATGATAGAAGTGTCATGGCTCTGATCAAACCCATTTCCGATTTACGAAATAAATCTCAGGAAATATCCACTCTGGCCCATTCTGTGGATGAACCCATTTTCATTACAAAGAACGGTGAGGGAGACCTTGTTGTGATGTCCATCTCACACTATCGTAAATTACAGCACAAGCTGGATTTGCTGCAGAAGTTGAGCGTTGCCGAAGCGTTGCGGCACAGGGGAGACGAGGGGAAACTTGC
>PKTF01000370.1 GCA_002869275.1 Ignavibacteria bacterium
CGTTACGCCCGAGCGTTTCGAGATTCTCGATACGGTGCTTGAATGCGACGGACATTTTGATGCCGACGATCTCTTCCTGAGAATGAAGAACGACGGAAGCAAAGTCTCGCGCGCCACGGTGTACAATACGCTGGACAAGCTCACCGACTGCGGCATTCTTTCCCGCTACCGTTTCGGCGAACGCCTGGCGCGCTACGAGATCATGTTCGGCAACGAGCATCATCACCATGTGATTTGCCGTACCTGCGGCACCATTGAGGAATTCGTGGACAAGCGCGTCGACCGCTTCGCGCGCGATGCGGCGAAGACGCTGGACTACCACTTCCAGGATGCCGTTCTTCATATCTACGGCACATGTCCAACGTGTCGGAAGGAGGCCGATGCCTGATATGAAGCTGAGCGCCATGCGCAAGGGAATGCGCGCACGGATCGACGGACTGCCCGACGGAGAGATGCGCTCGCATTTCATCCGTATCGGGCTCATGGAAGGCTCGGTGGTCGCCTGTCTCGAGAGACTGCCGGGCGGCACGCTCGTGCTCGGATTTCAGCATCAGGAAGTCGCACTCAGCGGTGAACTGGCCGAGTCCATCGCGATCTCCCAGGTCTGACGCACCTTTCATTTCTTTTCAACCTGCCCTATGTCGGATACCGCCACCACCCCACATCGTCCTCACAAGCATTTGCGCACTCAGGGTCCGCACGGCGATCCCGCACGCAAACGCATCGTGCTCGTCGGCAACCCCAACGTGGGGAAGTCGGTGGTGTTCAACTACCTGAGCGGACTCTACGTCGACGTCTCCAATTTCCCGGGCACCACGGTGGAGCTTTCCAAAGCGTCCTATCTCACCTACGATCTCTACGATACGCCGGGCATTTACGGCGTGTCGTCATTCAATGACGAGGAACGCGTCGCACGCGACATCATTCTCAACGGCGACATTATTCTGAACATCGTCGATGCCGTGCATCTCGAGCGCGACCTCTTTCTCACCCAGCAGCTCATCGACATGGGCAAGCGCGTGGGTGTGATCGTCAACATGCTCGACGAGGCGCACCGGCAGAAAATCGATGTAGACCTCGAAAAGATGGAAGAGGAACTGGGCGTCCCTGTCGTGGGGACCGTGGCAGTGAAGCGTAAGGGACTCGAGAACATTCATGAACTCGTCGATCAGGTGCGCGAAGGGAAGCAGAGCCGCGAACTGCATGGCGAACTGCATGCCATGCTGTCCACCGTCGGATCGCAAGGCGAAGCGCTGCTCGTGCTCGAGGGCGACAAGGTCATCGCCGAACGCCACGGGATT
This sequence comes from Ignavibacteria bacterium, assembly GCA_002869275.1. Taxonomy (GTDB): domain Bacteria; phylum Bacteroidota; class Ignavibacteria; order SZUA-365; family SZUA-365; genus BM516. The sequence continues at coordinate 1,302 of PKTF01000370.1, forward strand.
CCAGCTGTGGATATTTCACGGCGGGACGAAATCTATATTGACCGGCGTAACCGCGTCAACCGCAGCCTGCAGCAGGTGGTGTCTGACGTGGAAACCGGGAAACGAGTTGCCGCGGTGCTCGGACGCTGGTCCGTCAGTCCGTGGCTGGGCTTCCCGATTCTTGCAGTGGTGCTGTATGCGCTCTACCTGTTTGTAGGTGTGTTTGTTGCGCAGGACCTGGTGGAAATCACCGAAGGACAGATCGGCAACCGTATTGTCGAGTTTCAGATAAAGAAATGGGTGGCGCGACATGCCACGACTACGGTGTCCGTCGATGTGCTCGACGCCGAAGGCGAAGTCGCGTCCACACGTGATTTCCGTTTCGAGGACGGCCTCGAAGGTGATCGCGCACTCTGGCACGATGCGCAGGCATACGTCGGACTCGAAGTCGCCGATTACACTTTCACGTACGACAATCCCTGGCTGGTGCTGTTCTTCGGGGAGTTCGGCGCCGTCACGATGACGCTGACCTACCTGCTGTTCCTTCTGCTGCCGCTGGTGCTGGGATTCTATTTCGCCCTGTCGGTACTGGAGGACAGCGGCTACCTGCCGCGCCTGGCCACGCTGGTGGACCGCGCACTTCGGTTCATCGGACTCAACGGCCGCGCGGTCATTCCCATCATCCTGGGATTCGGCTGCGTGACCATGGCCACGATTACCACGCGACTGCTGGGGACTCAGCGTGAGAAGACCATCGCCACTACCATACTGCAACTTGCCATTCCGTGTTCGGCGCAGCTGGGCGTCATCGCCGCGCTGCTGGCGACGGCCGGACCCACGGCAACGCTCATCTATACCGGAATTATTTTCAGTTTCCTCATCAGCGTCGGTACGATAATGAACCGCACGCTCCCGGGCGGCATTTCGCCGCTGCTCATCGACCTGCCGCACATGCGCATGCCGCAGCTGAACAACGTCACCAAGAAGACACTGTACAAGACCTATTTCTTCATGAAGGAAGCGGGACCATGGTTCTTCATCGGCGCATTGTTCGTCAGCATCCTCCAGGTTACAGGCGCGCTGAATAGTATCACAGAGGCGCTGGAACCGCTGGTGGTGGGCTGGCTCAAGCTTCCGCGCGATGGCGCCACGGCGCTGGTCATGGGTCTGGTGCGCCGCGATTTCGGGGCAGCGGGCATGTATCACCTCGACCTCACAGCATACCAGATCGTTGTCGCGCTCGTCACCCTCACGCTGTTCGTGCCCTGCGTGGCATCGCTGATGGTCATGCTGAAAGAGCGCGGACTCCGTCAGGGAATCACGATCTGGATCGGCAGCCTTGTGCTCGCGTTGACCATCGGTGGTATTGTTTCTCAGATCCTGAACTGATAGATTTTACTGTCGCCGCTGTTGGCGGCAGTTGTCCCGGGGATTTCAATGTACAGACTGTTTCTTATCGCCATCCTCATCACGGTCCTGCAGGCGGAATCGGCCGCACAGGATACGCCGACCGCAACGGGCGGAAGTAATTTCGACCCCGTGGTCTTTCTTTCAACTCTGAAAATCAACCAGTTCCACGGTCGCGGCAACATCCGTCCTCCGACAGGCACACGTGCCGTACTCGTCGACAGCGTGCGGTCGAATGAAATGACCATCGGCTTCAGCATGTTTATCGAGCCCGACTCCGGCGAGGGCTGGAACATGTGGATCGATTTCGACGCTGACCGGTACTACCGTCCCCGCCTTGTGCGTGTGTTCGCCCAGCGCCGGGTGGAGGACGGGGAGCGGGATGCGTTTTCGGCTCTTCAAAACTGGGTACAGGCGGTGCAGGGGAAGAACATCGGCGATCCCGCCGAAAGCGATGAAGGCGTCGTGCGCTGGCCCTGGCTCCGGAACACGGATTACTACCTCGTGGTGCGCAGCATACAGCAACATGACTCCCAATGGCTGACCATGGCTCTGGATCGCATACCGATCGAGGAATAACACCAGGCCTTTGACACTGAGTGTCGCGAAGACTATGTTTAGCAGACCGACACGATTCACCGGACTCATGAAAAAGCGTTATCCCGTACTACTCGGCTCCTTTCTCGTTGCGGCGCTGTTCTGGTTTTCCGTGACCATGAGCGGTTCCTTCCGTTCGCGCTTCGACGTCCCCCTGATCGTCACCAACATGTCTGAAGACATTGCCCTGGTGAAACCGCTGCCGAAAACCATCGAAGTGCTCCTTCAGGCGCGCGGCTGGCAGCTGCTGTTTTTGACAGCGGGAAAGCAGCTCGCATACGAGATCCAGGGAAGCCGTTTGCGCTCCGGGGTGATTCAGACGAACAAGGCGCTGGCTGAAAATATGGTGCTGCCGGAAGGCGTCAGTGCCATACATGCCTACCCCGAAACGCTGTTCGTACAACTCGACCGCTATATCACGAAAAAAGTGCCGCTGAATTCCTCCATGATCGTCGTGTCGTTCAAGGAGGGCTTCGGATTGACACACGGCGTTACCATCAATCCCGATTCCGTCATCCTCCGCGGCGCCGAACGCATTCTTCGCGGCATCAACGAGTGGTCCGTCTCGCCGCGGATCTACGAGGACCTCGCTACCGAGGTGAAGGATGATATTCCACTGGTGGATTCGCTTCGCGACATCATCTCCTTCAGTGCGCGGAAAGTGACGCTGCACATTCCCACCGAACAGCAGGCGGATATGTCCTTCCCCGGCATCCGGGTCTCGATACTCGACGTGCCCGGCGATCGCGAGGTGCTGCTCGGACAGCAGGAGATCACGGTGTTCGTACGTGGTGGAGTGGACTATCTGTCCTCGATCAATGAAGCGGATTTCGTCGCCGAAATTCATTTCGACGATATCGTTGCCGATACCTCCGGCAGCATCATTCCAACCCTGCATTTCCCTGTGGGGCTGCAATTACTTAAAACCGAACCCGCGCAGATACGCTACACGATCAGGAGGTAGAAGCTGCGTACCGTAACGCCTGTTTCCGTGTCGTGACCAACGATGCGGCCGCCGTGTTTCGGAAATGCGGCTGAGCGCATTTCAGGCGTTTGATCAGCACATTTCGCTCGTGTGGTTGTGACCGAATACCCGCATGTTCCCTCGCGATATCGACAGTTAAACGAAAAAAAACCGGCCACCTGCGAGAGGCGGCCGGTTCGTTTCTCTTCGAAATGCCAAAAAATGGCTGAATTCAGGTCTTTTTTGAGCTTTACGACTGTCCGGTCGCTTTTACGACTGATGAGTCGAAAAACCGACTCGTCGGTCGTAACTGAAATTGATCAGTCGAGGAAGTGCACGAAGAGCCCGTCGCGCAGTTTCGGCTCGAACCAGGTGGATTTCGGCGGCATGACCTTTCCGGCGTCCGCGATGTCCATCAGTTCCTCGATCGAAGTCGGGTACATGCTGAAAGCGAGCTTCATTTCACCGTTGTTGACGCGGCGCTCGAGTTCGCCCAGGCCGCGGATACCGCCCACGAAATCGATGCGCTTGTCGGTACGGGGATCTTCGATGCCCAGCAGGGGATTCAGGATCATGTTCTGCATGATGGCGACATCGAGCTTGAGCACGGGATCGGGATTATCGAGCAGCGCCTGCGCGGCTTCGATCACGTACCATTTGCCATCGACGTACATGCCGTATTCGCCCTTTTTCGAGGGACGCAGCTGGCCGTCTGCCGGACGCACGGTGAAGTTCTCACCGAGTTTCTCGATGAACTGCTCGAGCGTCATGCCGTTGAGGTCCTTGACGACGCGGTTGTAGTCCATGATGCGCAGCTGACCGGCAGGGAAGTACACGGCGAGGAAGAAATTATATTCCTCGTCACCCTTGTGATCGGGATTCGCCTTGGCGCGTTCGCGGCCCACGATGCCCGCGGCGGCCGAGCGGTGATGTCCGTCGGCCACGTACAGGTTGGGGATGCCCTTGAACAGCTCTTCGAGCTTCGCGATGGTGTCGTCGCCGTCGATCACCCAGGTCTGATGGCGGATGCCGTCGGCGGCCACGTGGTCGGTGACGGGCGGCTGGGCGCGCACCGTATCGACGATGGCGTCGACCTCTGTATTGTCGGGATAGGTCAGGAAAATCGGGCCGGTGTGGGCATTGGTCACACGGACGTGCTCGCAGCGGTCTGCTTCCTTGTCCTTGCGGGTGTACTCATGCTTCTTGATGGTGTCATCCCAGTACTCTTCCACGGCAGCGCAGCCCACGAGTCCGTACTGCGTGTGCTCGCCCATGGTCTGGGCATAGAGATACATGCAGGGCTTCGCATCTTCGACGAGGGCGCCGTCGGAGATGAGCTTCTGGAGATTATCGCGTCCCTTGGCGTACACCGCGGGATCGTGCAGGTCGATCGACGGATCGAGGTCCACCTCGGGCTTGCCGATATGGAGGAAGGAGAGGGGGTGGCCTTTGACTTCCTCGCGCGCTTCTTCGGAGTTGAGGACGTCATAGGGTTTGGCGGCCACTTCGGCCGCGAGATCGGGTTTGGGGCGGAAGGCCTTGAATGGGCGGAGGGTTGCCATGAGACTCGTTTTCCTTTATGCGTTATGATTTCAGTGCTTCGATGACGCGCTCGGCGATTTCCACGCCGACGCGGCCCTGTCCCTCGACCGTGGACGCACCGATATGCGGTGTGACAGACACGGCGGGATGGTTGACGAGTTCGGTCTGCGCTTCGGTGACGGGCTCGTTTTCGAAGACATCGACGCCGGCAGAGCGCACTTTACCGCTGTTGAGCGCATCGACGAGGTCCTTTTCGACCACCACACCACCGCGGGCACAGTTGACGAGCACGACACCGTCTTTCATTTTCGCGAACTCGGCCGCACCGATGGTCGGGCCTTCATCCTTGATGAAAGGGATGTGCAGGCTGATGTAATCGGCCTGTGAAAGCACTTCGTCCTTGCCGACGAGGGTCACGTCCATGTCAGTTTCCTTCACGAACGGATCGGTGGCGACGACGCGCATGCCGAGTCCGAGTGCACGCTTGGCGGTTTCGCGTCCGATGTTGCCGAAGCCGAACAGGCCGAGCGTCTTGCCCGTCAGTTCGATGCCTTTGCTGAACGCTTTTTTCGGCCATTCGCCCTTGCGCATTTCGACGTTGCTGATGCCGACGAAGCGGCTGGCGGCGAACATGTGCGCGATCGCGAGTTCGGCCACGGATACCGACGAAGCGCCCGGAGTGTTGACGACCTGGATGCCCTTCGATTTGGCATAGGCGACGTCGATATTGTCGAGTCCGACACCGCCGCGTCCGATAACCTTGAGCTTCGCACCGGCGTCGATGGCGTCCTGACGCACCTTCGTAGCGGAACGCACGAGAATGGCGTCATACTCGCCGATCTGCTGGAGAAGTTCCTCGGGACTCATTTTCTGCTGGACGACCTCATGGCCGGCATCCTGGAGCAGCTTCGCTCCGGTTTCCGAGATTCCGTCAGTGATCAGGATTTTCATGGCGAACTCCAATAATCGATGGTGAGGTAAAATATCTGATGCTCTCAGGCGGGGGCGGAAACAGATCAGAATCCGGTCCTTTTCCCGACTGTCCATGCAAATTAGCGAAAAGGGAAAACCGGTACAACCGCCGGTGGGCGGAATCGTTTTTTCGCCCATGATTCAGGGGGGATGGAGCAGGTCGGACGAAGCGTGCCGAATATCCAGAGTACCGTATGGCGATGTCGGGAATATTGATTATGTTTGTATCTGAGCCAGCTTTAATGGCCCCGTTTGGACTATTCTTTGCACTTTCAATCAGGAGTTACACATGGCGCGTGCACACAATTTCTTCGCTGGTCCCGCCGTTCTGCCTCTGCCGGTTGTCGAAGCAGCCCGGGATGCAGCGTACGATTTTGCCGGACTGGGCATGTCCATCATGGAAATCAGTCATCGTTCAAAGGAGTTCGACGCGGTGGTGCAGCAGGCACAGGCCGATGCGCTTGAAATCATGGGGCTCTCCGCCGATGAGTACGCCGTACTTTTCCTGGGCGGTGGCGCAAGCACACAGTTTGCGATGCTGCCGATGAACTTCATGCACACGAAGGCAGACTACGTCAATACCGGTGAGTGGTCGACGAAAGCGATCAAGGAAGCCAAGGCGATGGGTGACTGCGTGGTCGTGGCCAGTTCCGAAGACAAGAATTTCAATTACATCCCGAAGGATATCGCCTTCAGCGGCGATGCCGATTACGTGCATTACACGTCGAACAACACGATCTACGGCACGGAATTCAAGAGCATCCCGAATGTCGGCGACGTGCCGCTTGTGTGCGACATGTCTTCGGACATGCTCAGCCGCGAGATGGACTACTCGCGCTTCAGTCTTATTTATGCCGGTGCGCAGAAAAACCTCGGTCCCGCAGGCGTGACACTGGTGATCGTCAAGAAAGCGTGGGTGGAAGAAAAGGCCAAGGGCGACATCCCGACGATGCTGCGGTACGCGACGCACGTGGCAAAGGACTCGATGTTCAATACGCCGCCGGTGTTCCCGATCTTCGTGCTCGGACAGACGCTGCAGTGGATCAAGAAGGAAGGCGGACTGGGCGTGATCCAGGAGCGCAACGAGAAAAAGGCCGCACTGCTGTATGACATGTTCGATGCGCACGCAGACTTCTACAAGGGCGCAGTGACGGACAAGGAAGACCGCTCTCTGATGAACGTGACGTTCCGTCTCCCGAGCGAAGAGCTGGAAGCGAAATTCATCGCCGACGCCAAGGCACAGCAGATGTACGGACTCAAGGGTCACCGTTCGGTCGGCGGCTGCCGCGCATCGATCTACAACGCGTGTCCGGTCGAGAGCGTCGAAGCCCTCGCGAAGTTCATGGAAGAGTTCTACGCAGCGAATAAGTAAGCGATCCGCGGTATGCTGAATATGAATCCCGCGGGGAAACTCGCGGGATTTTTTTTGACGCTTTACGCGATACGCTTTACGCGATACGCTTTACGCCATACGCAGTACGCGAATCCTTGCATCGTTACACGGCTCCAGCCGTGTAACGGGCCTTGTGGACGGCTCTGCCGTCCGGGTTAGAAGGGCATACTTACCGAGTGCATGATGCGGGGCAGAGCCCCACATAAGACGCTGAATCGCAATTGCTACTACCAGTACTTCCGTTACACGGCAGGAGCCGTGTACCGATGATGGCTTGTAAAACAGGATGAATACCATGAAAGTATTCGCAACAAGAGAAATTCCGGAAGCCGGGCTGACGCTGCTCCGGGAGAAGCATGAACTGGTTGTGTTTCCGCACGATCGGCAGATCACCAAGGGCGAACTCATCGAGGGCGTGCGGGATGCTGACGGTTTGCTGTGCCTGCTGTCGGATCCGGTGGATGCCGAGGTCATCGCGTCGGGACAGCGTCTGCGCTGTATCTCCACCTATGCGGTCGGGTACAACAACATCGATCTCGATGCGGCGAAGGCACGCGACATCGTCGTGACGAACACACCTGGAGTTCTGACCGAAGCGACAGCAGATATTGCGTTTGCTCTGATGATTGGCTGCGCGCGGCGCATCGTGGAAAGCGATGCATGGCTGAGGGAAGGACACTTCGATGGTTGGGCGCCGAAATTGTTTCTCGGTCAGGATCTCGTCAGACGCACGCTGGGTCTCGTCGGTGCCGGACGCATCGGCCGGGCGCTGGCGAAAAAAGCTGTGGGGGGATTCGATATGGAGATCCTGTATCACAACCGTCGTCCCAATCCGGAGTTCGAAGCGGAAACCGGAGCGACATACGTGGATCTGGATACCCTACTGGGACGGGCGGATTTCGTTTCTCTCCATGTCCCTCTGACACCGGAGACGCATCATCTGATCGATGCTGCCGCGATCGCTCGCATGCAGCCGCATGCGATCCTGGTCAATACGGCCCGGGGTCCGGTCGTCGACGAGAACGCATTGATCACGGCCCTGCGCGAGCGGCGCATTTTTGCGGCCGGCTTTGATGTTTACGAGGAAGAGCCATGCATCTCGAGAGAACTCATGGAGCTGCCGAATACCATCCTGCTCCCGCACATCGGAAGCGCCTCGATCGAAACGCGTGATAACATGGCGTTGATGGCGGCGGGGAGTTTGATTGATGTGTTTGCGGGGAGAGAGGCTGAATTTCGCGTCGTGTAGTGTTACGCGGATTCATAAGCTCCATGTTACAGGAATCCTCTGATCGACCGAGATCATGAATCCGAGTATCTGATGAAGGAATCCGCCAAGCTAAGAAAAAATTACATAAAAAAACCCGCTGCGAAAGCAGCGGGTTTTTCTTACGAGATGGGAAGTCTTTACTTCATCACCGTCATTTTCTTCTGGGCGATCTGGCCGTTCACGTTGAGCTGGTAGACGTACGTGCCCGAGGGCAGTTCGTCGGCCGACATGGTGACCTGATGCGTTCCGGAGCCCTTCTCCTCGTTCACGAGTGTACCGACGGATTCGCCGAGCGTGTTGAAGACACGCAGGGTGACATGGCCGGGCTCGGTCAGCTGATAGCTGATCGTCGTGGTCGGATTGAAAGGATTCGGGTAGTTCTGATACAGCGTGATGGTATTCGGCGTGGCGTCGAAGTAGACGTCGACGACAGGGGAGTACGCGTGTGTGCCGTCGTTATCGACCTGGCGCAGGCGGTACTTCACATTGCCGACATCGCGATGCGTCGCGGTGATGGGCTCGGAGTAGGAATAGTCAAACGGAATCGTGGTTGTGCCACGACCCTGGACGAAACCGGACTTCTCCCAGTTGTTTCCACCGTCGAAGCTGCGTTCGATCTCGAAACCGTAGTTGTTGGTTTCCATCGTGACGTTCCAGCGCAGATCGACATTGCTGCCATTGATCGTCGCGTTGAGCGTGCTCAGTTCCACCGGGAAGGTGGTGCGCGAACGATAGGCGGCGATACCGTTGTTCGACATCAGAACGAACAGGATGATGTGGAGCCCCGGCTGATCGGGATCTTCCGCTGGGGTATAGTACTGCAGTTTATAATCAACATCGGCGATGTAGTTTTTCTCGGCCGAGTTGTTGTTCAGAGTCTTGTTGCCCAGCTGCGGCGTCTTACCCCAGGTCATGAGGAAGTCAGCACCAGGCGTGGTGACGTCAAGGACGCGTGCCGTCGTGTTGTCATTCGGGATGGTCGGGTCGAGACCGCCGGTCGGCATACCGTCCGCCAGCACGAGGAACTTACGTCCGTACTGCGGAAGCTCGAAGAACTTGATGGCGCCGGAGACACCGGACAGGTTCGTCGACAGGGAGCGGTTACCGGTGGCGAGCTGATTGTAGGTCTGGGGCCATGCGCCGGTTGCCGTCTGCACATGCGTTGCGGCGGTGGTCAGACGCGGATTGGCATCCATCCACACATCATGAACCAGCGAATTCTCCGTACCGGCGACACCGTGCGACGAGAGACCGGAGTTCGAATTCACCAGCCTCACGGCAAGGCGGTACTCGAGCTTGTAATTACCCGCATCCGCTGAAGGACGCTGAGCTTCTTCGCGAAGGTCGGCAAGAATGACGTTCACTTCGCGGTTCCATTCGGGCTGTGTCGGCCAGGAGCCACCGGAGACATACATGCGGACGCTATCCACCACGTAGGGCTGCTCGGGAGCCGGCGGGGTAAAGATCGCGCGTTTGCCGATGACGTCGAAGGCGTCGCCCCAGCGGCTGTAAGTCATCTCACTGCTCTGGATGCTACCGATGGCGGTACCTCCGGCATTCAGCGTGGCGTACACGAGCTTCGGATTGGCGACGGGGGTATCCCAGCGCCAGACGCGGAACGCGCTCTGGGCGAGATAGACCGGATCGCACTGGCCGCTCGGCAGAAGGATACAGATACCCCAGATCGGCACGACAAGGTTGCAGGCGAAGATGCGGCCTTCATCGTCGAGATCGATCTTGTAGAGACAGTACGTGTTCTGGGAATAACCACGATAATAATTCGTGCCGTTACCCATGGCGATCGTGTCGATCGGGACAGGGAGTTCAGCACCTTTACCGCGGTTCTGGGCATCAGCGGAGCGACCGACGTCCGTTGCAGGCTGACCGGTCATGGCTTTCCATGCGTAGATACGCGGGGTCTGCCAGAACACCGGACCGGAAACGGAGGTGTGTGGATTCACAATGTACAGCACGTCTCTCCACTTATCGTAGGCAAGGCCGGTGAAGGATTTGCTCGGGATCATCCAGGCGTTCGGATGATTCGGATTCGTGGGAGGCGGGGGGGTGTTGCGCCACAACTCTTCCCAGCCGATGTTCCCCTGAGCGACACTCTGCATAGGCAGGGCGCCGAGGAACAGCGCGAGAAGACAGGCAGTCGAAAGTAAAGCTTTCCTCATGGACAACTCCGTGATGGTGATATAGAAGTAGAAATCGTTATCAGACCAAAATTCAATGAGTTACAGATTTTTACCTGTCCATAAATAATATGCAAATCGGGCTAATGAAGCAAGGTATAATCCGCCCGGGCAGCCTGTCTGCAGAGGATGGATGCGGGCAGAGGACAGTTACAGATAAGAGACACACTGGAAAACGGTTTTGTTACACATTGTTGCGCGGATTTCGGGTACGAGATGTCACATTTCTGGTCGATCCGGTGTCCTTGCAACGAAGGATGTTCCCGTTTTCCTCGTTTCGATCCGGAGGTTGCCATGATGCGATTGCGCCTGATTCTGCTCTGCTGCTGTTTCGCCATTGTCTGTACCGCGGTTCCGCCTGCCTCCGCACAGGGAAATATCGAATGGGAGGAACTCTGGAAACAGATCCCGCCCCGCGGACATACGCATCTCCCCATGTCATGGATGAACGACTCACTCGCATTCACCGGCATGGCCTATGACCAGACACGTGATGTGATCTATGTGGTTTCACCGCGGTACTACCGCAGCGGAGGGATGCTCATCGCCGAACCACGCGTGTTCATCCTCGATGCGGATTCCGGGAAACTGCGGATGGACCTCGGTCGATCGGCCTATCCCGGGAAACTGGGGCAGGGTGGCGAACTTCCCGTTCCTCTCGATACAATCGCCTTCGGGCATCCGCTCGGATTCGCGCGCAACCGCTTTGCCCTGTACAAGATCGATGTCGATGAGGAGGGAAGAATTTATGCCTGCAATCTCGTCAATCCGATATGGGATTACTGTAAGACCAGCGGACCTGCGATCACGGGCTGTGATCCGGATTATGAGCAGCAGGGACCTTTCCGCGTGTGGCGCTGGGACGCGCCCGACGCCACGCCCGAACTCATCTATGCGACGCTGAATACGAACGGTGACGCCGTCGGCGATCAGAATTCCAGTGAAATGGGCTATTCACGCTGGGGTGATGCGTTCGCCGTGACCGGAAAACGCAGCTGGTATTATCCGCCCGGTCCGGCACAGCCGGTGCTGCATGACAGTGTACGCATCTACGTATCGGGCGGCGCCTGGCCGGCGCACCAGGAGAACAACACCGTAGCGGTGATCGTCGAAGACCGGCGCCCGTATGCCCAGCGTCCCGATCGCGACACGCATGGTGGGGGAAAGCTGTCCTTCCGTCTGGCGGTCAATCTCGTGCAGCCCACCCCCGGCGCCGCATCGCACGGCATCGCGCCCGAACGCGATACGCTGTTCCACGGACACTTCACCCGTGAGATCTGGATGTCGGGCAACATCCATCCCGTTACCCGCAGCACCGAGCTCGTGTCGAGCATCGCGCCGATTCCACAGACCTATCAGCCGAACCCTCAGAATATTCTGTCGCTCGCGCAGAGTCTGACTGGTATGGCCGGTCCGCTCGACGCCTTCGAATTGCCGCAGTTCGGCCAGCGCTACCTTGTCGTGGCCGACGGATATCCGACGAACATCGGCAACCCGCAGCTTCCGAATACTGCAACCACCGCGAGGGTGATCGGTGTGACAACCGCGGGTGCTGAGTATCGCGTCTGGGGCAGCACTCCGCGCCTCGATGACCGGATTCTGGAAACCATCGACAACAACAATTACGTCGCCGACGTGGATTTCAAAATCCAGTCCTACCCCGGAAACATCAATTGCTTTCATCTCTTCGTGCTGATGTCCAACAACGGCATTGCGAGCTATCGCACCCGCAGTTGCTGGGACCCCGTCGAGCTGTCCGCCTTCACCGCCAACTGGCTGGAGTCGCATGTCCTCATCCGCTGGCATGTGGAATCGGAAACCAACGCGTTGCTCTTCCGCGTGGAGCGCAGTGAGGAGCGCGACGGACTGTGGCAGCCCGTCGGCACGATGCCGGCGCGCGGCACCACCACGGTGCCTGCCTGGTATGAGCTTCGCGACGAGAATCCACCGGTGACAGCGACTGGGGGCCTCTGGTACCGACTGGTGGAAATCGACACCGACGGAACAGAGTCTGCGTTCCCCGCTGTACGCGTCAGCACCGGCACACAACCCGAGGCATTCGCACTGCATGTATTTCCACAACCGCTGCGAGCCGGCACGCAGCAACTGCGCATCGCTTTGCAGCAGAATGAAACGGGTAAGGCGGAATTCACCCTGCGGGATGTACTTGGCAGGAGGATCGGAGATCCGCTGCGCATGGATCTGCTCTCGGGCGCATCCGTGCAGACGCTGCCGGTCGGCGAGCTGAGATCCGGGACCTACCTGCTCACGGTGCGTCTCGGTGACGGCCGGTCACTCACGCGTCGAATCGTTGTCCAATGATCTCAGGGTACGTGGTCACTTCAACAGGAAAGGCTCCGTTGTGCAACGGAGCCTTTTTCATGTTCAGGGAATTATGGGCTGTGTCGATGGGATTGCCTCCCGCTGCGGGACTGGGATCACTCCACAACAGCACGCTGTGAGATGACCGCCGATGCGCTATGCAGCACCACGGTGTACACGCCGCGTGCAAGACTGCTTCCGTCGAAGCGCAGAACGCTCGCGCCCGCCGGAGCCTGCATGTCGTACAGTACGGCGACCGTGCGTCCGAGCAGGTCGTGCAGGGTGACGCGCGCATGTCGCGGCGACTCGGCATGCAGCGTGAGGGCGAACATTCCATCGC
>PKTF01000132.1 GCA_002869275.1 Ignavibacteria bacterium
CCCGAAGGCGCCGTAGCCGAGCTGCAATGAGGGACGCACATCATGCCTCGCGGTGACGATGTTCACCACTCCGCCCAGCGCGCTGCTGCCGTAGAGCGCGGTGAAGCCCCCGCGGGCGATTTCCACGCGTTCGACCTGACGCAGGGAGAGCTGCCCGAGATCCACCGACGCATTCTGCGCGTGGTTGAGGCGGAGTCCGTTGAGCAGCACCAGCGTATATTCCGCTCCCATGCCGCGCAGTGACGCCAGCTGCAGCGTACCCGTGCCGCCGTAGTCCCGCAGCACGGCTCCCGGCGACAACGCGACGAGTTCGGACACATTCCGCACCGGCAGCCGTGCGATATCCCTTGCCACGAAGACGGCGATCGGTGCCGGCGCGTCAGCGAGCCGGGTCGGAACGCGCGTGGCAGTGACCGTCACCTGGTCCTCGAACGCAAAGAACAGCGTATCGTCCGCCGCCGAATGCACCGAAGCGCTTCCGGCCGTACCGACCACCTGCTCCGCAGCTGCGAACAGCAGGCTGTCGTCCTCGGAAAGGACGCGCTGCGCTTCCGCGGACAGCGGAGCAGAGAGGAAAAGAAGTACTATGAAAAAACGCAGGGTCATACTTGAAAACTCATGGCCTGCGAAGAGGAGGGATGCGAAACGAAAAAACCCCGTGTCCGTAGACAGCGGGGGTAAGATAGCGATGGCGCGCACGTCATCAGGAACCTCACCCGCGAAGGCCTGTGTGATGGACCATGGCAGGTCTCCTGACTCGCGGCGTGTTCCTCTTTGCAGGAACCGCATGCACTCCTTCCCGGATCGCTCCAGTGGATACTGCGCATGCTCGACGTCGCTTACAGTTGCGGGGCAGTTGCCGACTTTCACGGCATTCCCGTTTCATCCCGTAAGGGAACCATGGCGGATTGTCAAAGAACTGAGGGTAACCTACGGGGAATCTGGATCAACCGCAACTCAGCAAACCCGCCGTCCAAAGCAGGACCTCGTTCCAACGCTCCCATGACACATCGAACGTATTGATAGCCGTATATTGGTGAAAGAATTACGCCATACGGAGACAACATGAAATCAATTTTCACAGCAACGATTTTATTTCTCGCGTTACTCACGGGATGCGCCCCTGAAAGTACCTTCATCAAGAATGATATCGCCATATCCAGCGACGCTGAACGCATCGCGTACAGTGTATATGGCACAGGAAGCACGGCACTGGTCTTTATTCACGGTTGGAGCTGTGACAGCCGATACTGGAGAGAGCAGACAGCGGCGTTTTCGAACGAGTATACGGTCATTACCATTGACCTTGCGGGACACGGTCATTCCTCAGCAAATCGCACAGAGTACACCATTGAGTCGTTTGCTGAGGATGTGAAGGCGGTTATCAAGAAGGAAAACATCCGTAGAGCGATCTTGATCGGTCATTCGCTGGGTGGTGACGTCATTGCAAAAAGTGCGGAACTCATGCCTGAGATTGTCGTTTCGATCGTCGGAATTGATACCTACCATAATGTCGGTGAGATCGTAACGCAGGAATTTGTCGACCAGATGCTGCAGCCGTTCACCGATGATTTTGTTACGGCCGCACACGAGTTCGTCGGAAGCATGTTCCCGGAGACGGCGGACAAAGATCTGGTATACTGGACCAAAGAGGATATGTCTTCTGCCCCGAAAAACAGTGCCATGAACGCAATCCGCAATTACCTGGAGCGGATCGTAAGCGGAGAGTCATCCCGGGTGTTCGAGAACGTACACGTTCCTGTGATGTCCATCAACGGACTGACATGGCCAACAGAGGAGGATGCCAATCGTAAGCATATCAAGGATTACAGGCCGCTCTATATTGAAGAAACCGGGCATTTCCCTATGATGGAACGTCCCGAGGCGTTCAACACCATCCTTAAGGATGCTCTTGCGTCGTTAGAAGCTCAGTGAGACTCTAACAACAGGCGGTGACCGAGTTTATCTACACCTCATAGGAGATGTTCTGCATTGGATATTCCACGGATCTTCAATATCAGCGAAAGTGCGCACCGCATCCATAATCCGTTTACACCCCAAAAGCTTGCGATGCTCGGCGAGGCGCTGCGGCTGGAAACGGGAACGCGCATCCTCGACATCGGGAGCGGTTCGGGCGAGATGTTGTGCACCTGGGCACGCGATTACGGAATCACCGGTACCGGTATTGACCTGAGCCAACTTTACACCGCGCAGGCGAAACTCCGCGCGGAACAACTCGGTGTCGCCGATCAGGTGGAGTTCATCCATGGCGATGCTGCCGGCTTCGTATCGGACGAGAAGGCCG
>PKTF01000103.1 GCA_002869275.1 Ignavibacteria bacterium
AGCGGCAGGACGAATAGAAGGGCGACGATATGCAAGTTCAGAGTTGTCTTCATGGGATGCATTCCCTTTACTGTTTCCATGAATCGTGATCGGCGATCGTGGCTTCGCAGATTCTCCCGGTCAGGAAGCTCCGCGTGTCCGTGCAGTCCGAGGCATGCGCACTGGTGTGAACGATACTATCGGGCCGGATCTCCCCAAGACGGCACGCACCCCGGCTGCCGTTGTTCCGGCTTCGTCCGCCCCGGACTGCACGGATTCCCCTTCAGCGGAGACATTCACGCTCTGCAGCTGCTCAGATGCCGAAGACGGGCTGTTTCCCCGTTCCCTGTCCGGTGCCGTTCCCAGGTCCCCGTCTCCCTGTCCACCGGATGCCCGTGATTTCTGCTCGGCATCGACGCTGCGTATACGGAATGTTGTGTTTCGACTCATTTCAGGAGTATCCGCTTTTGTTTCGTTTTTCATTCCCGGGACAACGATACGTAACACGCTCCCTAGAGTCAAGTCCCTATTTCCTGTTTTGGTGCGTATTGTTGTACTTTTTCTCCACTTGAAAACATACTGTTTTTCCATATGTATGTTTTTTAGCATGTTATTTAGGGAATTCAGTATCCATATCGTGGGCTGGTTTTCATACGAAAAATGCAGATTTCATGGAATTTTGCAGTAATTTCATCGCCGGAGCGGGGATCTCAACACAAAATGCTTGCGTGATAAGGAAATCTGTGGTGACCTCGCCGCGGTCTGCGTCGAGTAAACCGCCCGTGATTGTCTGACTTTCGTGACGGCTGGAGCCGTCCCCAATCCCCGTTGCTGGACTGGAGCCCTGCAATGATGAATACTCCATCGAGGAGAATCAGCGCTTTTCCCTTTCCCTCGTTTCGGTATCTGGGTATATTTCTGCACTGGTAACACAATGCAGGCAGGCATATGCGCGGATTGCTCCTTTCTCTCGCCATTCTCTTCACGCTTTCAACCGCTGTCGCGCAGGATAGCGTCGACGTCACGTTCCGGTACCGGACGCAAAATAATCCGACAATGGTGCATCTGCCCGGTGAATTCAATAACTGGGCCAATAACAGCGGCGGGGTGATCAATCCGGGTTCGCGCTGGACGATGGAGAAACAGCCCGATGGCAGCTATGAGAAAACAATCCGACTGCGTGTAGGCGGTGGAGCAGGTCCCGATGGGTCGTACGAATACAAAATCAACGAAAACGGCACATCCGACGGCTGGCGCAACGATCCGCTGAATCCGCGCGTGTACGGGTCGTATCAGAACAACATCATTTATGTGCGGCGTCCGACGGTGTTCCATGTGCAGCCCCTGCCGGGCTCCATCGTCGCAACGAGCACGCCCGAACTGGTGGCGGATGTCTTTCCCGTCACCACGCAGCAGATCGACACCGGCGCCTCACGTGTGCTGGTGGACGGCACAGTCGTCGCAACCTTTGGTTCGGCATATGATGCAGCATCGGGCGAACTGCGCCTCGTGCTGCCGCCGATGGCGGACGGAGAGCACAGCGTGGTGGTCGTGGCGGCAGAGCCGCGGGACTACGAATCCCGCGACTCCACGCGTTTCACCGTGAGCGCCTCTCCCCTGCGCTGGCTTTCGCGCAGCAATCCGAAGGTGTACGACGAACAGGCGCAGATCGAGGGAATGACCGCCGATGCGCGCCTGACCGATGTAACCGTGGTGCGTAACGGTACGGATTCGATTTCCGTGACCGTACAGAATGAACGCTTTTCCCTTCCCACTCCGCTCAACGAGGGCGACAACCATTTCCAGGCGTTCGGACAGCTCGACGGGAATCCGGTTTCCACCATGGTGCTGACGCTGCATCGCATCGTCGACCACACGCCGCATCCGGTGATACAGTTCGGGAGTTCGGGCGGAATGATCAACTTCAACGCCGCGGCCAGTACCGATCCCGACGGCGATGCGCTGACTTTTCGATGGGTATCGGAGGACGAGTTGAATCCCGAGCAACTCGGGGTTGATCAAACAGGCGCGCTGATTTCGATCCCCATTCCCGCAACGGCCGGTGAATACTATTTCCGCCTTGAAGCCACCGATCCCGCGCAGAACATGGGATACACGCGCAACTACGTGTACGTACCGGAGGAAGACGGTGGTCCGTCGCTCGGACAGATAAACGCGAATCCCTCCTGGGTGCGCGACGCGATCATCTACGAAGTATTCGTACCGGCGTTTTCCTCGAACGGCAATCTGAAAGGCGTGACCGCGGGCATCCCGCACATGAAGCGGCTCGGAATCAACAC
>PKTF01000244.1 GCA_002869275.1 Ignavibacteria bacterium
ATCCATGTAGCAGCCCTCGGGGGTGAACCATGGCGCGGCGGCCTGCGGCTCCCACTCGAGGTAGGTGAACGGATTGATCTCGGCATCGGCACGATAGCGAGCCGGACCGTTCAGCCACGAGGCGCGGAGGTTGGCGTTGTAGATGTAGTAATTGAGGTCGCGACGGTCGGTGTAGTTGACGATACCGTCGTTGTTGACGTCACCCGGCCAGACCACGCACGGAACGCGGCCCTCGGGCACGACCAGCAGTGCCGAAGGATACGGCATGTAATCGCGATAGGTGTCGCAGCTGTTCTTCGTGTTGAAGATGACTTCGATGCGGTAGGCACCGGCGGCGAGCGTCGGCGGCAGGGTGATGTACTGCGTGCCGAACAGATCCACATTGGCCTGCTTCGAAGCCTGGAAGGTGGTCTGGTAGGCGAGCGTGTTGTTGATCACGTCGTAGAACTGCACGGTGAAGGTGACCGTGGAGGCGAACGGCGGGAAGGTCACGCCGTACTTGACGCCCACGGTACCCGGTGCTTCGGCGTACGCGGTCTGCAGGCCCGAACCGTCGACGAACTCATAGGTGAGCGCGCCAGGCAGGACGTAGCAGGCTTCGTCGGCGCCGCGATACGGCTGCACGCGAATCTCGTGATCAATGTCGTCGGTGACCGTCGTGAGTAGCGTACCGAAGAGGTCGCTGTCATCCTCGGAGGGACCGGCAAGATGCAGGTCGCCCGTGGTGATGTCGCGGAACGTGGGCAGCTTGGTGATGGAGTTCTGGTCCCAGCCCGAAGCGTTCTGCAGGGCGGTCAGATCTGCGCGGTTGCCATTCCAGTACACAAAGTTGTTTCCACCGGTGTAGAACACGTTGTAATCGGATCCCGTGGCCGTGTTGCCCTGATACATGTACCAGGCATATCCGCTACCGGTATGGGCGAGGATGTTGTTGTAATACTCGCAGCCGCTGGGATAGTAATCGTAGATCAGGTAGCCGCTGGCATACGGGGAATCCATGGTCATGGTGTTGTGCGCGAACAGCGTGTTGTACGAGCGATACTTGTACATCGCACGGTAACCACGGCTCTGTCCGGTGAGCGTCACCATGTTGTTGACGAAACGCGTGTTGCCAGGCACGTAATAGTTCTGATAGTAGAAATAGATGCCGTACGCATACGTGCGACCCTGGCCGAACCACTGGTTGCGCTCGATCGATGCGTCGTGACCGTAGTAGAAGAAGGTCAGGTACATGTAGTTGTACCCCGGACCGAGATTGATCACGTTGTCGGTGAAGGTCTCAAAGCCCTGGTAGTAGCTGTAGTAACCCGTGTAGTACGAGTTGGTGATCTCGTTACCAGTGATGACGCAGTAATCCTGCGTGTTGGTATTGCTCGAACCGCCGAAGTAGATACCGATCGATCCGTTACGGATGCCGCAGTCCTTGATGGTACTACGATCATTGTTCGTTCCGTAGCCATAGACGACGGCGGCATAGTTTGAGGTCGTGCCGACCGTCGGGGCGACGAGTTCGCAGCTCTCGACGGTACAGTCGGTGGAGGTGCCCATGTCAACGACGCGAGCGTAGGATGTGCTGGTCGAAGTCATGGTCATGTTGCGGACTGTGACGAATTCTGAAGAACCGAAATTCAACACGAAGTTGTCGGCCGTACCTGAAGCGCTATGCGTGACATTGACATCAGCGCGGTTGCCCGATTCAGACTGGAAGGTGATCGTGTTGATATTCGATGCACCTGCGACAGCGGCTAAGGCAATTTGCTCGTTGTACGTGCCGGAGCGGACGTTAAAGACCACCGGTCCGCAGACGCCATAGGCGTTGAGATCCGCGACCGCATCAGAGAATGTCGCGTAATCTGGTGAGGCGCCACCAATGGTGAATGTTCCGGCAATGGCGGCCTGCACAGTGACAACCGATGAATCATTGTTGTTGATCGTGTCCGCGACACCGTTGGGCATGGTGGTCCATGTGGCGATGGTGTAAGGGATGCCGGACTGGAAGTTCATGTTGGAGGCCAGCGTGACCTGCGTTTTGCGTGAAGCGGCGTTGAGCGTGTCGAGCAGGCCCGTCCAGTTGTAGGCGGTCTGCGGTGTGCCGTTCAGGGTCCAGTTGATCGTCGCCGAGGTCAGCTGGTTCGTGCCGAAGTTATTCAGCGTGACGACGACATCTTCCTGTCCTGCGCAGAAGTTCTGCGGGGAATCAACAGAGAGGATGCCGGCGTCGTTTGGTCCGACCACGCCCTCGTCGTACGTCACCTTTCCACAGAACTGACGCGGATAGAACGCGAAATTCCAGTTCGGGGTGTTGGTTGCGGGTGTCGATGATCCGTAGATCCCCCAGAACTGGGTATCAATGGTCATGTAGGTGTCGGTGAACGTGTAGGGGGTCGTACCTGAGCGGTATCGCAATCCACCCGATGTCGTGAAAATCGCGAAGCCCCAGGTCTCGTTCGGATTCATCATGAAATCCAGGTTGAACGGGATTTCGGTATAGGCCGTATTGCTGGTCGCCGTGTAGCCGGTCTGACCAAGGAACGTCCAGCCTGAATTCGAGTTCGTCATACCCCCGGCACGCGCCCAGATCTCTACCTGGCCACTACCGGTATTAAATGTATTCCAGAAGCGATGCAGGCGTACGGAGCGATGAGCAGTAATCTCGAAGGTCACTCCTGACTGTCCATTGTTGGCGGTCACCGTGGAGAGAGAATAATTACCCTGCGCGAATGCCTGCTCTGCAGACTGAGGGAAGGCCATCAGAACCATGGCCAGCAGGACAGAAAAGACAGCCGCTCTCGGGCTGAATGCCTTTCCGTCCAGGGAAAGACCGTTGTGACGTAACATCATGATACCTCGTACTGTTGGAAAATGTATGTTGATTTCATCGGTATTCAGTGTGCTTCTCAGAAATCGTATGGTTTCTCTTCGTTTTAAAATCTGACTTGTACTCTGCAGTTTCATCCCGGGTTGTTAACGATGACTGGGAGATGAACTTTCTGTGCCGATAATTCACAGTTAGTCATCCGGAGTAGCTCCTGAAGGGTGATATTTCTAATATCGGGCACTCAGTAAATAAAAAATAGTTATCCGCACATCGAATGTCAAGGTGCAACCTCAGTAGCGCAAGCCAGGTGACAATAGCTGTAATTCATTATTATAGAAAGAGATAGGGGGAATTAACGTCTCATGGCCTTGGCGATTGAGGATGCCTGAAGCATATAAACTGTGCAAATTTTTCACAGAGAGCATCCAGCACACCTTGGGCGAAGGGCAAAATTCTATCGGTGCTGGGCATTTTTTACTGCCAGGTGAGAGCCGGAAGGAGAAATTATCACCATTGTTCGCGTGGAAGTAGGATGCACGGCCGGCGGGTGGCGGGTGACCGATGTACCACCGGGCAGTTACCTTGTTATTGAGGGCGCCAAATACTATGTTCTTTTTTCATGCCAGCATCGCATCAGCATGACGGCCAGGGGCCGGACCTTCCTCTAGACATTGTGGAGACCTGAAAATATGTGTGGTATCGTCGGCTATATCGGCTTCCAGGAAGTCACGCCGATCATTATTAACGGACTCAAGCGTATGGAATACCGGGGATATGATTCCGCCGGTATCGCTCTGTTGGCCGGAGAAACTATCAGCATTACCAAACGGGCCGGAAAGGTCGGGGATCTGGAAAACCTCGTCGATCTGCACCCTCAAAGCGCAACTATCGGCATCGGACACACACGCTGGGCAACGCACGGTGTGCCGAACGACGTCAACGCGCACCCGCATTTGGATCAGACAGGTTCGATTGCGCTCGTGCATAATGGCATTATCGAGAACCATTCCGCCATCAGGAAGCGCCTCGAACGCGACGGTATCGAATTCAAGACGGATACCGACACGGAATCGCTCGTACAGCTCATTTCTGCCTTTTTTGACATCACCCAGGATCTCGAGCAGGCAGTCCGCCTCGCGCTCAACGAAGTTGACGGCACCTACGGCATCGTCGTGGTCTCGAGCAGGGACCCCGAAAAGCTCATCGCGGCGCGAAGAGGTAGTCCGCTGGTACTGGGCATTAATGATGGTGAGTATTTCGTGGCTTCCGATGCATCGGCAATCGTGGGATACACGCGCCAGGTGGTGTATCTCGAAGACGGCGACATGGCGACGCTTACACGCGAAGGCTACGAAGTGCGTACGCTGGGCGAGGAAATCGTCGAGCATGAGATCGAAGAGATAACCTATGACATCGAGCAGATAGAGAAGGGCGGCTTCGAGCATTTCATGCTCAAGGAGATTCACGAGCAGCCTCAGACGATCATGGACTCGATGCGCGGGCGGCTCATCATGGAGAAAGGCACGGCGAAGCTCGGTGGACTGCGGGAAGTCCTGCCCGTGCTTAACAATGCCAGCCGAATCATCATCACCGCCTGCGGTACATCCTGGCATGCAGCGCTGGTAGGCGAATACATGCTCGAGCATTATGCGCGTATCCCGGTGGAGGTGGAATATGCCTCTGAATTTCGCTACCGCGATCCCATCATCAACGAAGATGATGTGGTCATCGCCATCAGCCAGAGCGGTGAAACGGCGGATACGCTCGCAGCCCTGCGCGAGGCGAAAATGCGCGGCGCGACAGTGATCGGCATCTGCAACGTCGTGGGAAGCACCATCGCGCGTGAAACCCATGCCGGAGTCTACATCCACGCCGGACCGGAAATCGGTGTCGCCTCGACGAAGGCATTCACCGCCCAGCTGGTAGCGCTCTCACTCCTGACACTCATGCTCGGTCGCAACCGCGGCTTTATCAGCATTGAAGAGGGAAAAGAGTTTGCGCAGGAACTGATGAACATCCCCGGGAAGGTCGAACAGATCCTCGCGGGAACGGAGGACATCAAAGCGCTCGCCGAACGCTATTATCAGACATCCAACGCCCTGTATCTCGGACGCGGGTATAATTTTCCTTCGGCCCTCGAGGGGGCGCTCAAGCTGAAGGAGATCTCGTATATCCATGCCGAGGGTTACCCCGCTGCCGAAATGAAGCATGGACCCATCGCCTTGATCGACGAGAACATGCCGGTAGTGGTCATCGCACCGCAGGACAGAATTCACGAGAAGGTCATCAGCAATATCCAGGAAGTGAAGGCGCGCAAAGGACAGGTGATCGCCATTGTCAACCATGAAGACGATGTGATCAACGACATGGTAGACCACATCATCAGCGTTCCGCATACGCTGGATTTCCTTTCTCCCATGCTGACGAGTATCCCGCTGCAGCTGCTGGCCTACTACATTGCGGTGTTGCGCGAATGCGACGTCGACCAGCCGCGCAATCTCGCCAAGAGCGTCACCGTGGAGTAGGTTTCTATGGATGCCGCGGTGAATATAACGCAGGAAATCAGCGCTGAAACCGTGGAGATGGTGCGTGAGATCCTTCGCTTGAAGAAGGAAATGAATGCGGTCATCCTGGCGCATTACTACCAGGATGCAGTCATTCAGGATCTTGCGGATATCCGGGGTGACAGCTTCGAGCTCTCACGACGCGCTCGTGAGGTGGATGCCGACGTCATCGTATTTGCCGGCGTGCACTTCATGGCCGAGACGGCGAAGATTCTGAATCCCGAGAAAACCGTTCTCCTGCCGGATATGAATGCCGGATGCTCGCTGGCGGAGAGCGCCCCGTCACATCTGTTCCGCCGTTACCGTCAGGCACATCCCGATCATCTTGCAGTGACGTACATCAATTGTACGGCCGAGGTGAAGGGACTGAGCGATATCATCTGCACATCGAGCAGCGCCGAAGCAATACTTTCCCGCCTGCCGATGGATGTTCCGGTGCTGTTCGCGCCTGACAAGAATCTCGGCCATTATGTGCGGGAGAAAACCGGCCGCGACATGCTGTTGTGGCAGGGTGTCTGCACGGTACATGAAATGTTCAGTGAACGCCGCATCGCCGAGCTGCACGCACAGCACCCTGACGCGGAACTCATCGCACATCCAGAATGCGAGGGGGTTCTCCTGAGAAAGGCCGACTTCGTGGGTTCCACGGGTGCACTTCTCAGGCATGTCCAGGAGAGTCCGGCGCGTGAGTTCATCGTCGCGACGGAATCCGGCATTCTTCATGAGATGAAGCGCGTAGCGCCCGATAAAGACTATTTCGCCGCACCGCCCGACAACGGCTGTGCCTGCAATATCTGCGATTATATGAAGGTTAATACGGTAGAAAAACTCTACCAGTGCATGAAGAACGGTGGCCCCGAGATCACAATCGCAGATGATCTCAGACTCCGTGCTTTGCGTCCCATTGAACGCATGCTCGAACTGGCGAATGCGGACGCGGAAACCGCCGCACGAATAATGGACGAAATCACTCTGCCCTTCGCAGGCTGACAGACGTCCTTCCAGGATATGCACATACGTTTCTCAATTGTTTTCATCAGCTGAGGTTCCCATGAAAAAACTGATCCTCTTTGTTTTTCTGGTTGCAGCGATGGTGAGCTCTGCCAATGCGCAGGTCATCGATCTGCTGCATTATCAACCCGAGCAGAATTACTTCGTACTGAATTTCCCTCCAGGATCGATAGCAGTCTCGCGTTTCGAGGTTGAGCGCCCGGCCAGCCTCCACGAACTCAACGTCTGGTTCTCACCCGCCCAGGGTGCCACGAACGGCGATAGCGCCTACGTGTACCTCTTCGGCAGAGAAGGTGGAGGCGCATATCCGATTCTCCTGCAGCCTCTCGCGACCTTCAAGGCATGGCTCCCCGTGGAAACCAACACCCTGGTTCGCTTTGCCTTCCAGGACCCGAAACCGGCATTCACCCGTCCGACAAGCTTCTTCATCGGCGTACAGGTGCTCGGTGAAAACATGAAAGT
Organism: Ignavibacteria bacterium; assembly: GCA_002869275.1. Taxonomy (GTDB): domain Bacteria; phylum Bacteroidota; class Ignavibacteria; order SZUA-365; family SZUA-365; genus BM516. The sequence continues at coordinate 6,856 of PKTF01000244.1, forward strand.
ACGCATGGATCGCTATACGCAGACGCCGGCCTGCGCCACTGCTGAAGGTGATTCGATGTATACGAGTTCGTTCTGGCAGCCCGTGCAGCCACCGTATATCCCGTACGGAGCGCATTTCAGCGGCGGTGTTGCAATGAACAACTGGTACATCGGTGCCAAGGTTGAATACATGACGCCGCCCGAGAGCATGTTCACCGAAGCTACGATGCTCGCCGGTGTCAACGCGATGCCCGACGGCAAGCGCATCAGCTGGGGCGACTACGACAGCGATGGCTACCAGGATATGATTTACGGATCTCATCTGTATAAGAACGACGGTGACGGCACATTTACCGATATCGCTGCCACGGTGGGATATGACGGCGGTAGCGATGTCAATATGTTCGCTGACATCGATAATGACGGCGATTTGGATATCGTCTGCCAGCCCGAGAATATTCTGTACATCAACGAAGACGGCAGCTTCACCAAGGACACCGAGCCCGGTTTCGGCATGAGCCGCAACACGACGGCGATGGCATTTGCCGATTACGACATGGACAAGTTCATCGACCTGTTCGTTGCCAACGGTGAATTCCTCTACGCGCAGAATCCGCAGAATCCCAACGACTCCGCGCTCGTGCGCGGCGCTGCCTGGGAATCTTTCTTCTATGGCAACACCCAGAATGGGAAGTTCCGCGACATCAAGGGCAGCGTGCTTGGTGGATACCGGGCCGGTGACTATGGCCGTCACCCGTACAACACGCAGCAGCGTGTCAACGGCTACCGTCCCATTACCGGAGCGAACTGGGCCGACATCGATGGCGACGGCGACCTTGATCTTTACGCAACCAACAACCGCCTGCAGCCGAACTACGTGTTCGAAAACCAGGGCAACGGCTTCCTCCGCGAAGTCGCCGCGCTGCACGGTCTGCAGGGCGTCATGAAGACCGATCCGAATTACGTCGGGTTGTTCGGAAATTCCCGCGGCTGTGATGTCGTGGATTATGACAATGACGGCGACGTCGACATCATGGTCGGTGAAGCGGTTGAGCCGTGGAACCTCGGCGCGGGCGACCGCACGGGTGTGTGGGCCAATTCCGGTCCGCCGAACAACCAGTTTGGCCAGATCGCGAATACGACGAGCAAGCTTGGCTTCAACATGTATGACGGCGATGTGGCCTGGGGCGATTTCGACAACGACGGCCTGTATGACGTCTTCATCACGCCGGGCGAAAATTGCTTCAACGCATCGCTCTACAAGCAGAATCCCGATCAAAGCTTCACGATGCTGAGCTACGAGGCGGGCATTGACGCCGTCAACAGCCTCGGTGCAGCATGGGCCGACTATGACAATGACGGTGACCTCGATCTGGCCGTGGCAGTGGAGACCGGACTCAAGCTGTACCGCAACGACATGGCGGCAACCGGCAACTGGGTGGCCTTCAACCTCCGCAGCATCCATTCGAACAGCTACGCCATCGGCGCGAAGATCGAAGTGGTCGCCGGCGCGACGACCTATACCCGTTGGGTGACCGCCGGAAAGGGCGCCGGTTCGCAGAATCCATACACCCAGCATGTCGGCCTCGGTACGGCGGCCTCGATCGATCAGGTCAACATTCGCTGGCCGGACGGCAAGACGCTGACACTCGACGACGTGGAGATCAACAAGATCCATGACATCATCGAGCAGCCGCCGGTATCCGTCGATGATAATCCGGTCGCCCCGCTGGCCATGCAGCTGCAGCAGAACTATCCGAATCCCTTCTCGCAGAGTTCCCATGCTTCCACGCGTATCAGCTGGGAGCTTACAGCTGCTGCCGACGTGAAGGTACAGATCTTCGACACGCGCGGCGCACTTGTCAGTACGCTGGTCGATGACCGCCAGAACGCCGGCCTGCACGCCTACGAGTGGGACGGACGCACGGATGCCGGAATCTCGGTTTCCAGCGGCAGCTATCGCTACGTCTTGACCGTTAACGGCGAAACCGCTTCCCGCAGTCTTATCGTGGTGAAGTAACGCTTTCGGAAGAGCAAAAAAATGAATACTATAGCGGAGCCTCTCGAGGCTCCGTTTTTATTTTCTGCCTGGATTGCATGAAGCATTTTATTGTATTGCTGCTGCTCCTCGTCGTCTCGTCCGCTCAGGCGCAGACGTACTCGCGGGAAGCCCTCCGCCTCGGCCTTAATGCGGGTGTGAACATCGGCGGAGAGGAAGCGACGATCAAGTACGCCAGCTACACGGCGCATCCCATCGGCATCTTCAGTGTCGAATACTACGCCGTCGACCGTCTCGCGCTCACCGGATCACTTTACGCGGGCACATTGTCCGCCGAACTCTCCGGACGCACACTGTTTCCCGCCTTTGGAAGACAGCCCATCTCCGCGTACGACACCAAGTATTATGGGACCTCGCTCGGGATCAATTATGCGTTTCCTGACCTCTGGAAAATCACCCCCATCGGGCGATTGCGTCTCGGAGGACTGATGCATCATACGCGTGTCAACGGTGAAGGCGGTTTCGAGGTGCGCACTTCCCAGGGAGCCATGATTTACAGCCTCGGCGGTGCGCTCGAATTTCCCGCTTCACATGACATTGCGTTGAACCTGGCATTTGACGTCGTCCTCACCGATTCTGACGAACTCGACGGTCTGCGTTCAGGCCAGGCGAACGACGCCCTTGTCGTTATCACCCTCGGAATGAACATCCTGCTGCAGCCGGGCTATGTGCCTCCGCCACGGGCGCGTGCCTATGCCGCGCAAGATGACCGGAGTCCGTCGCCGGCCGTGCAGCGGACAGAGAGGATTAACATAGCGGAATCGCGCCGCCAGGATGAACGGACGACGTCCCGCGAAGAGCCCAGCGAGGCAGCGGATGATGAGGTCGACCGATCCGGTGATACGGAAGGTGTAGATGAATCCGGGGAGGACTGGGATGACCGCAGAGATGGCAAGGGAGTGACAGGTTCGCCGGATGATGACGGATCCCGTGATCGCGGCCTGGTCCTGAATCCAACTCCGCCGTCAGAGGAAGCTCTGCGTCCCACCGTCGATGAAAACGCACCGTTGCAGCTGTTCACCCAGCTGTCTCTTGTTCCCGTGCGCCGTTTCACCGAACTGGAAAAGAATCCCGATCTGTTTACACTGAAAGTCTGGCAGACGGGTGACGATGAAATGATGCTGAAGAGTTATGTGGAAATTCTGCGTGACGGCCGGAATATTTATCAGGGCAACGCGGATCTTCGCCTGGACGGACCGCTCGACGAGTTCCGTGCCGATGAATTTCTCGACCTCGAGGAACTCCTGCTGCGCAACCAGGGCGACGCACTGCTCCCGCGCGGAAATTACGTGGTGCGCGTCTCCACGGTAGAGTGGGATCATGAACTCAGCAGCCTCAGTCAGGGCAAGTTCCTCAATGTGGACCTGCGTCCCATCTTCGGGCAGCGTGCCAATGACGCGCGCGAAGTGATTGTCCAGCGCGCGACGGACGTCATGGCCGAAGGGGATGAGGAACTTATGGTGAACTTCTTCGCTGCCGGGGCACGCGCTGCGGAGCGCGAACAGCTGACGCAGAAGGAACTGCGCCGGGTGCGCGAGTCGCTGGCGCTCGCACCGATCGGAACCGTCGGTGCCACTCGCGACAGGCTTCTCTCTTCGGATGTCCTCAAATCCTTCACCGAAGCGCTGCAGCTGCAGAACATCGCTTCGGCGTCGGGACATGCCGAACATCTCAAGGTTGTCGTCTCCGAGCTGTATTTCCCCATAGACGGCGATCAGCTCAACGAGGAATCTCGTATCATCCTCGACAATGTGGCGCGGCAGCTGAACCAGCATCCCGAACTGTTTGCCGAGATTCGAGGCTATGCCAACGACATGGCAGATGAAACCTACAACGAAACTCTTGCCAGGCGGCGGGCCGACCGCGTCCTGGAATATCTCGTGCGACAGAAAATGAACGCGTACCGCCTGAGTTCAACGGACGTCAGGACGGACACGGGCATGAGCGCGCCGAATCAGGATCCGCGTCTCGGCCGCAAGGTGGAGATCATTTTGAGAAGTAAGGGGATGTGAAAGGACGGCCGCGCATCATCCCATGAAGCGCCGCGCATCTTCGACGAATAACTTGCTTTCTTCTGCATCGACAGGGGCCTGTGTCATACGGCCGCTCTTGATTGCAGTACCCACGATAACGCCATGAGCGAGCGCGAGCGTTTCGAGGAGTGTCTCGCGGCGGACGCCGCTGCCAACGAACACCGGCACTCCTGTCGCATCCCGCGCGCATTTGACCTGCTCGAGATCCGCGGCTTCACCCGTACCTGAACCGGAGACGATAACCCCGTCGGCCAGGCCTCGTTCCACCGTGTCGCGCACGGCATCGGTGAAGGATGACGGGGCCAGCGGTGCGGCATGCTTGACGAACACATCAGCGAGAATTTCCACATGTCTCGCATCGATCGTGTTCCTGTAACGCAGGGTATCGTGGGCGTTGCCTTCGATGATCCCCTGGTCGGTCTGCATGACCCCGGTGTGTACATTCACCCGCACGAAGCGTGCGCCGGTTGCAGCGGCAATCGCGAGGCCGGCCCGGACGTCATTCCGCAGCACCTGCACACCCAGGGGAAGATCGATTTCTCGCATCAGCGTGGAAATGACAGCCGTCATGTCGGCGGTGACATGACGGCCGGCATCAGTTTTCGCAAAGGGAGCGTCACCATAATTTTCAACGAGCACGGCATCGAAGCCTGCGTTCTGCAGGGCCAGGGCATCACGCAGGGCGCGTTCCGCGACCTCGGCCCGAGAACCGGCGTAGCCCGGAGATCCGGGCAGCGCCTGAAGATGCACCATGCCGATCAGACGGATGGAAGATAGTGATGCGCTCATGAAGCCCTCCGATCAGAAATTCACTGATTCACCATAGGCGGCAGCGGCCGCTTCCATCAGCGCTTCAGACATGGTCGGATGCGCATGGACGGTCTTGATCAGTTCGTGCTCCGTAGTTTCCAGCGCTCTGCCCAGAGCCGCTTCCGCGATGAGTTCGGTCGCCTCGGCACCGATGATATGTGTTCCGAGGAGTTCGCCGTATTTCGCGTCGAAAATCATTTTCACGAAACCCTCTGGATGTCCCGCCGCCACGGCCTTGCCCGAGGCGGTGAAGGGGAACTTCCCGACCTTGATTTCATGACCCAGCTCACGCGCTTTCTTCTCGGTGAGTCCGACGCTCGCCACCTGCGGCTGACAGTATGTGCAGCCCGGAATGTTCTCGTAATTCACCGGCGGGGGGTTCTTGCCGGTGATCGCTTCCACGCAGGTAAGGCCTTCGGCTGAAGCGACGTGCGCGAGCCAGGGCGGACCCACAACATCACCGATCGCGTAAACGCCCTCGACGTTGGTGCGGTAGAATTCATCGACCTTGATGTATCCGCGGTCCAGAGCGATACCGTTTTCTTCTAATCCGATATTCTCGACGTTGCCCTGCACACCCACCGCCATCAGCGCCACGTCACCCTCGAGCACCTCTTCTCCCTTGTCGGAAGACACAGTCACCTTCACGCCGTCCTTACCGGAGGTGATGGATGACACTTTGTGCCCCGTTTTCATCGCGATCTTTTTCTTGCGGAAATTGCGCTCGAGTTCCTTCGATACGTCCTCATCCTCGATCGGGAGGATGTGGTCGAGCATCTCGACAATGGTGACCGAGGTACCCAGGGCGTTGTAGAAATAGGCGAATTCGACGCCGATCGCTCCGGCACCCAGCACGATGAGGCGTTCGGGCCGCTCTTTCAAGGACATGGCCTCGAAGTAGGAAATGACTTTCTTGCGATCGATTTCAATGCCGGGAATACTTCGGGGACGCGCACCCGTCGCCAGGATGATATGCTTTGCCTCGATTTCATCCAGCTGCTTGCCGTCCTTGTCGAACGTCCCGAGCCTGTTCTTCCCGATCAGCTTCCCGTACGCTTCGATGTGGTCGACCTTGTATTTCTTGAAGAGAAATGCCACGCCTTTCGACATGCGTTCGGCGATGCTGCGGCTGCGCCCGATGATTTTGGAGAAATCGAACGAGACGTTGTCGAATTTCAAGCCATACTCGTCGGCATGCTGGACTGTTTCCCAGATTTCTGCGTTACGCAGGAGGGACTTCGTGGGGATGCAGCCCCAGTTCAGGCAGATGCCGCCCAGGTGCTTTGCCTCGACGCAGGCGGTCTTTAAACCGAGCTGGGATGCCCGGATCGCCGCCACGTACCCTCCGGGTCCGCCGCCGACGACAACGACGTCATACGATTGTGCCATGTAACTGTACTCCGAAAAATGATGTTTGACTGAATCTTCGCGTAATGGAAACGCAGGGGGCGGTCAGTCGACCGTGCCCAGGTTGAAGCTGCCCGGAATACCCGTGTGCATGTCTTTCGTGATAGCGGGTTCGAGCCCGAGCAGGCGCGCATAGACGGTCAGCTGGCCGCGATGATACATTTCATGCTGAATATTGTCCTGCAGTAGCGCCAGCCGCGTGTCTTTCGTGTTGTCGACTTTCGGAACGAGCTGCATCATGTGCAGGTATCCCAGGGCGCTCAGCCTCTGTTCGGCATCACGATACTGTTCGACGAGCACGTTGACGAGCTTTTCCTGCGTATCCGCGCGCGAAATGTTCGGCGCGTAGACGTTCGCAAGTTGCGACATACTCGCCCGGTGAAGGTTCGTATCTTCGCGGACGAGTTCTTCCACCGTGATGATGGAAAATTCCAGCACATGCTGCACGATGTCAATGATGCTTCGCGTTTCGAGAGTCGCCCTGAAGGTCAGGCGTGCCGGTGGTACGCTGCTGATCTCCCGGATCAGACCGCGCCGGACGGCATACCACTTGGTAAGTGTTTCCTGGAGAAGCGTATGCGGTGTGGACATGAGTTAGTACCTCTTCGTGATGTACATCCAGCAAAGTACGAAAACACAGTGAAATTCACGGATTATGCATCGGCGCGCAGACGTGAAACTGTTTCGAGGTCGGCGATCCAGGCGCAGGTCCACGCCAGGTCGAGATTCCCGGCGGAAAGACAGGATCGCACGCAGCCGAGGAGAGCGTGAACGAGTTCCTCGGCGGTCGTCTCAGGGTCATTCCAGAGGTGGATTGCCGCGGTCACATCTTCCGGCAGTGGAAAAGGCAGCGTATCGGCATCGCGCAATCCCGCTGTCCACCGATCGTGCGCCATGGCGGCCGGCGGCAGCTCGGCGACACCGGCGAGCAGGGCGAGTTCGTTGCCCGTCAGTCTGCTGTGCAGCAGATGCCCGGGAAGGGCATCGAAGCCGATCCCGTTGTGTGCCGGTTTGGGGAGTTCGAACAGCGCATCGCCGTTGGCCCTGCAGTACCAGTTGCCTCCCATGCGCGCGACCAGGTCCAGCTTTCGCGGATCGATGACATCTCCGTCGAACACCTCTTCGGATATGTGGAAACGCAGTACCTCGGCGATCATGAGGTTGCCTGCGCCCGGACGTCCGCCCGTATCAACATGCCGCAGGAGGCGGCATTCCATAATGAAGGGCGATTCCGCCACGCCCGGCGGAGCGATAATTTCGGACGCATGCTTCGTGAATCCCGCTTTGACGAATTCATCCACACCACGGTCGTAGTCTGATGATGCAAGGCTGATTTGCTCCACCATTGGATGCGAGACGGCGCTGATGGTGAATTCACCTGCTGACCTGATGTTCTCAAACGTATGTTTCGCCGAGCCGTCCCTTCCGCGATACGCAGGCGATACCACGACGACCGGTGGATTTGCCCCGAATGCGTTGAAGAAGCTGAAGGGGGAAAGGTTGTCGCGTCCCTCGGCATCGCGGCTTGCCACGAGAGCGATCGGACGCGGGGCTACTCCGCCCAGAAGCATCCTGTGCACGTAGGGCACGGGATGCTCAGCGGGATCAATGACCTTCATGTTGCTATCCGACTTTTTTCAGCGTGTTGTTGAGTGCTCCGAGACGCTCGATGCTGCATTCCACCACGTCGCCGTCCTTGAGCCACCATGCCGGATCGTACACTTTGGATCCGTTCAGCTCGAGGAAGCAGCCCGTTCCGACGGTACCCG
>PKTF01000433.1 GCA_002869275.1 Ignavibacteria bacterium
GAATCTGTCGGGATCGCCGTCGGCTTCCTCATTGCGGCGCTCCATCAAGCCGGACTTGCGACGCTCACGCACACGCCCAATCCGATGGGATTTCTCAACAGGATTCTCGGTCGGCCGAAGAACGAAAAGCCATTCGTTCTCCTGCCTGTCGGATATCCCGCCGAGGGAGCGCAGGTACCTGATATCACCAAAAAACCTCTTGGCGATATCATGATACATGTGGATTAGTACGAAGTCAGTGGAACGCCGTTGGCTGCTCGCGACTACATCGGGAGGTGTTTCCCGTCACGCGTCCCGCAGCTGGATGCAGCCTTCATAAACGAGATGGGCGGGACCTTCGAGTACGAGATCGCGCTCGAAATAGGACGGATCGCTCTTGCTGTCGCCATGAGGGGAGAAGTGGACGGACAGCACATCATCGCCATGCGTGCGCAGGGTTATGGGTGAAGGAATGCCATAACGGAGATGGGCGGACATCCCCGCTGCGAGTGTTCCCGTACCGCAGGCCTCGGTTTCACCTTCCACACCTTTTTCTAACGTGCGGATTCGGATCTCCTCACCGTCGCGCTCCAGCACGTTTACATTCGCTCCGCGTGGTGCGAACCGCGTATGCCAGCGCAGCGAGGTCCCAATGTGGGACATATCAAGTTCATCGTATGCGCCATGCATGGAAGCGGGGAGCTGATCCGAGAACAGGAGCACATGCGGCGCACCGGTATCGATGAAATCGACCGTGCAGTGCTCATCACCGCACTGCAGCGGGATATCGTGCTCGATGACCACTGGGGCTGGGAAAGAGAGTCTGACGTTGTTTCCCTCGACCGCAGCCCGGTAGCTGCGTCCGAGAACGTCAAAGCTCATCTGTTGTCCGGCGATGCCGTTTTGAACGGCGTAGAGCGCGGCACATCGCCCTCCGTTTCCACACATGCTCCCGACGGATCCATCGGGATTGTAGAATGACATGGTAAAATCGTGGGTGTCAGATGTATCGATGAAGATACAGCCGTCCGACCCTACGCCCTTACGGCTGTGAGCAGTCAGTTGTGCGAAGTGCCGGCGCGTGTCGTCGGAGAGGTTGCCGCTTCTGTCATCGACGATGACAAAGTCGTTTTGCGCCCCTTCCGCTTTTGTGAAATGGATGATCTCGTTCATACAGTAAAATACGGTTTTTCGACTCTATCGCCACGTGGATCCCCGACCGATAGCGCGATTCACGAAGTTGTGCGTTCGGTTTTCCGGGAAACAGCTGGAAAATAGCCCTGGCGGACATTCCCGCCGAGAGGCTTTCCTTCGTATATTACAGCACCAATCCGAATCGTCTGTCGTATTGATCCTTTCCATGACGCAATCAAATGCCCTGCTGCAGAAGCAGCTGAAAAAGATTTTTGGTGATTCCGCGATCTCTGACCAGAAATGGTCTTCCTTCGTGGAACTCGTCGGCGAAACCTACCTAGCGTTTGCTTCGGAGCAGGAAACGCTGCATCAATCGCTCGACCAGAGTTCCCGGCAGCTCAATCGCAGCAAGGCGGAACTGAACAGCATTATCCGGAGTTTTCCGGATTTGTTTTTTCGTCTTGCGGCCGACGGACGTATTCTCGAGGTGGCAGGGAGCAGGCAGCATTCTTTGATCGGAGACGTCGATCTCGTCGGCATGCAGCTCAGCGACCTGGATTTTGATTTTACTCAGGATGAACTCCTCTCAGATATTCGGGCCGCGCATGAAGCACTCGAAATCGTCACGCGGGAATGCCTCTACGGCAGCGGCGGAGCAGGAGTCGAACTGGAGTTGACCTGTCTGCCGATCGTGGACGGAGAGGTGATGCTATTTCTTCGCGATATCTCTGAGCGTATCCGCACGTTGAGGGCGCTTACGCAGCGCGACCGCTTGCTGCGTGGGGTTACAAGCGCGAGCAGGCATCTCATCTCCGCGAGTGGCCTGAAAGATGGGATTCAGGAATCCCTGCAGATCCTGGGCGATGCGACCGACATCGACCGGATCTATATTTTCCAGAACGGATTCGATACCGACCAGGGAGTGGTGACCATCAGCCAGCGTTATGAATGGGCGCGCGGAACCGTCACCACGCAGATCGATAATCCGGATCTGCAGAATGTTCCTTATGACCCGTTTTTTTCGCGCTGGTACGGGCTGTTCATCAAGAACAAGACGGTTCTCGGCACCATCGATGATTTTCCGGCCGAGGAGCGCGAGTACCTCGAGCCACAGGATATTCAGTCACTCATCTGCGTACCGATTTACTCCGAAGACGTGTTCTGGGGTTTCATCGGTTTCGATGATTGCCATTCAAAGCGCGTCTGGTCGGAGCAGGAGGAATCGATTCTGCTCGTCATGGCGGGTATTCTCGGCGGACTCTTTGCACGCGAGGAAGACCGGCAGGCACTCGAGCAGAGTGAAACCCGCTTTCGTTCGCTCGTCCAGAACCTGAGCGATGTGATTACAGTGCTCAATCCGACCGGGGAAATTCTCTACGAGACTGTCGCCGCCGAGCGCATGAGCGGATACAGCTCCCGGCAGCGAATCGGTGCCTCCATTTTCGATTTTCTGCATCCCGATGATGTTGAACGCGTGAAGGTCGTCGCCCGCCGCGTCCTCTCGCATCCTGAGCATGAGGAGAAATTCGATTTCCGTCACCGGCGTGTGAACGGCACGTGGATCGAACTCGAGGGAATCGCGAAAAACTATCTCCATATTCCCACCATCAACGGAATCGTTGTCACTTCACGCGACAGTTCCGAACGCAAACGCATCAGCGCGGAGGTCGCCCGCCTCGCGCACCTCGTCGAATCGGTGAACGAGTACATCACGATCACCGACCTGGAAGGCCGCATCGAGTATGTGAACAGCAGTCTGATACGGAAGTATGGATACGCCGAAGAAGATCTTCGCGGACAGCCGATAGACATCCTTTTCTCACGAGGCAACCCGTCCAATCTGGGAAAGGTCCTGTTCGAACAAGGCAACACCGACGGTTGGCAGGGAGACGTGCTCAATGTCACGGCGCAGGGGCAGGAGTTCTGGGCGTATCTGACGACGTCACTTCTGGTGCAGAACGATGCACCGGTGGGTATGGTGGCGATCTCGCATGATATCGAAGACCGTAAAGCCGCGGAACAGCAGCTGCTCGCCTTCAGTGAGCAGCTGAAGCAGATTCACAGGCTCAACACGACGCTGCACAGCAGCTATGACGACCTGTTCGAAGATTATCTGCGTTCCGGTATGAAGATGTTTGGCATGGAGCGCGGATTCATCGGCCAGATAAAGGGAACGGAAATTGAAATATTCGCTGTCACGGGCAAGGATCCGGCGCTGCAGCGAGGAACAGTCTTTGACAACGACCATACCTATTGTGCTCACGTCGTCGGGGCAAGAAAAACCGTCGCAGTTCAGGATTCGGAATCCAGCGACGTCCTCGCGGACTGTCATCATTGCGGTGGAAACGCCGTGGGCTCGTACATCGGGACCCCGATTCATGTTCGTGGCGTTGTTTACGGTACGCTCTGTTTTTCATCGGATGCTGTTCGGGAAGCGGAGTTCGTCGCCCAGGATTGCGAAGTGATCGAATTGCTGGCGCAGAGCATCGGCCGGTACATCGATGTACAGATGACCGAGGATGAGCGGCTCCGCGACGCCGAGGAACTTCTCGCGGCGAAAGAAGCCGCGGAAGCAGCGGACCGGGCGAAAAGCGAATTCCTCGCCTCGATGAGCCACGAGATCCGTACACCGATGAACGGTGTCATCGGCATGACCGGTCTGCTGCTTGAAACGCCCATGACCGACGAACAGCAGGAGTATGTGGAAACCATCCGCAGCAGCGGCGACAGCCTGCTCACGATCATCAACGATATCCTCGATTTCTCGAAAATTGAATCGGGACGAATGCACCTCGAACACAATCCGTTCCAGTTGCGGCCATGCATCGAGGAGGTTTTTGATCTGCTTATCCCGAATATCGGTGAAAAGAATATTGAGCTGCTGTATCTGATCGAGCCCGATGTTCCGGGCATTATCCTGGGTGATGTGACGCGCATGCGTCAGGTGCTGGTGAACCTCGTGGGTAACAGTATCAAGTTCACCGAACAGGGTGAAATCTTCGTGCACGTTTCTCTGAGCACTGACGAATCCGACGGAGCATCGCTTCTGTTCGAAGTGCGCGACACCGGAATCGGTATTCCTGAAGAGAAGCGTGAACTGCTGTTCGATTCTTTTACGCAAATCGATTCATCGACGACACGCAAGTACGGTGGTACCGGACTCGGCCTGGCAATTACCTCGAGACTTGTTGAGATGATGGGCGGGAGAATCTGGGTTCGAAGTGAAGTGGATAAGGGATCGACATTCTTTTTCACGATCGAGCTGGATGCCGATTCGAGGGAACTGTCAGAGGCGTTGCGGAAAGACACAACGGCACTGCGTGGAAAGCGGGTCCTTGTCGTCGATGACAATCAGACCAATCGGCGCATCCTCAACCTCCAGTGCGTCGGATGGGGAATGGAGTGTCTCGTGGTGCCGAGCGGGAAGGAGGCACTTCGCGTTCTGCAGACTGGAACGACGTACGACCTCGCCATCATTGATATGCTGATGCCGGAAATGGACGGCGTTCAGCTGGCGACGGCCATCCAGGAGAGGACGCAGCCGGCGTCGTTCCCCATGATTCTGCTTACATCACTCAGCAAACATGATGATCGGATTCCCGCTGAAGGTGTGTTTCATTCCGTGCTGACCAAGCCGGTGAAGCAGGATCAGCTCTTCCGTATTCTGGTCGCCGCCGTGGGCAGTCCCAAGCGCACCCGCAAGCACAAAAAAACAGAAACACGCCTTGACCGGCATCTCGCGGAAAAAATTCCGCTGCGCATTCTCATCGCAGAGGATAATCCCGTCAATGCCAAGCTCGTGGTTCGGTTGTTTGAGCAGATGGGCTACCGTGTGGATGTTACTGCGAACGGACTTGAAGTGCTGGATGCGGTGAAACGACAGCCGTATGATATGGTCTTCATGGATATTCAGATGCCGGAGATGGACGGCCTGGAAGCCACACGGCGCATCCAGGCGGATCTTCCTGAGCACCAGCAGCCCATCATCGTAGCCGTGACCGCCAATGCGCTGCAGGGTGATCGAGAGCGCTGCCTCAAGGAAGGGATGCATGATTACATCAGCAAACCCATTCGCATCGACATGATCAAGGACACGATCGTACGCTGGTCTCAGAAGATCAAGGAACGCGAGCACATCCCGGCCGTGGAAATCAATCCCCACGACCTGCTCGATACTGAAACCATCGAGACGTTGAAATCACTTGCCCAGAGCGGGGATGAGCAGATGCTGGCGGAACTGCTTGCGATTCTCGAGTCACAGACTCCGGATCTCGTGAGAGAAATCATATCCGCCGTGGAACAGGGAGATGCCGCGGTAGCCAGGCGTGCTGCACATACGCTGAAAGGTTCGGCATTGAATCTGGGGGCCAGGGCCCTCGCCGATGCCTGCGCCAAAATGGAGACGGCGGCAGACCAGAATGAGTTGCACCGCATTCATGATTTGCTCGCCGTCATGCAGAATGTATTCCAGCAGACCTTGCCCGCGCTGCGCCACGCCTATCTTGGAAAATCCTGATACTCAATGATTGCAGGAGCGTCCTGCGTGATCCTGCAGTGACCCTGCCTTCAGTGCGGATATGACACCGTCCACGGTCTGCTGATCCGTGATGACGGCACTGACCCCTACGCGATCCATGTCATCGCGCAGCCGTCTGCCCATTCCACCGGCGACAACCATGCTGCAGCCCTCCAGAGCGCGCAGAATTCCATCGTGACTGTGTCCGTGTGCGTGCTGCGGCTGTGAGCTATGATTGTGCTCTTCGCCCAGCACATGCTGCGTGTGACGGTTTTCAACGTATTCCCTGCTGTCCGTTTCCCCATCCAGCGTTACGACGACGAAGCCGCGCGTGCGTCCGAAATGCTGGGTGACAGTGATCCGATCATCCGATGCGATTGCGATTTTCATTTCATTCATCCTTCTCAGTTCTGCTCCGTTGCGTGCCGGGGCAGTGCTTGTGTTTTTGAGTGACATGACCTCCCTCGATCAGAATCTCCTTGCCGCCGAGCAGCGCTTCCGCAACCTTGCGGTGCGCGGTGGCGATGATGCGTCCGAATGTCTGTCGGCTGACACCCATGTGCGCCGCAGCATCAGCCTGGTACTCTCCCTCGAGATCCGCAAGGCGCAGGGCCTCGAGTTCGTCGAGCGAAAGCCTGACATGCTCGAGCATGCGCGACGGGATCCCCGCCGGCTTGAAATGCACGACATCCGGATCGCATACGATCCGCCTGCACTGCATCGGTCTGCCTGGACGATTCTTCATGAAACAATAATAAGCATATGCCCATAATGTTGCAAATGCCCGCGGCGCTCTGGTTGTACTGATATCACGATAGTGATACATTAGACTGAATCCAGTACAGGAGGAAGTATGGTCAAGATTGCCGTGATCGAAGATGAAGTGATCGTCAGGGAAACCATCGTCGAACGGTTGTCCGAAGCAGGGTATCATGTGATATCCGCGGAAAACGGTTTGCTCGGGATCGATGTGATTCGCGAGCACCGACCAGATCTTGTGCTCTGTGATATCATGATGCCCAATCTGGGTGGGTTCGGTGTACTGGAGTATATCCGCAAGGATCCGGAAACCGCGCTGGTTCCGTTCATCTTCCTTTCAGCACTCTCCGACAAGAGCGATCTGCGAAAAGGTATGCTTTCGGGGGCTGACGATTATCTCACGAAACCGTTCACGCGTGATGAATTGCTGAATGCCGTTAAGGTGCGCCTTGAAAAACGGCAGAGCTTTCATAACAATATTCGTTCGACGCTGGAGGATTTTCGGGATTCACTGAGCCGTTCGCTGCCACATGAATTTCTGACACCGCTGAATTCGATTCTGGGACTTTCCAACCTGCTGCGTGATCACAAGCAGGAATTCGACGACACGGATGTCAACGAAATGCTTACGAATATTCATCAATCGGGTCAGCGGCTGTTGAGGCTGGTGCAGAACTATCTGCGCTTTGCTGAACTCGAAAGCATCCGGCACGACGATGAACGACGGAACGCCCTGCTCAGCGAGGAATTCGAGTTCCCGCAATCCGTGATTGAAGAGACCATCGAACGCATTGCAGAACAGACGGGCAGGCACGACGATATCAACGTCACGGCCGATGCCGCGCCAGTGCGCATGAATCCGGCTAACTTTGAGAAGATTATCGAAGAACTGGCCGATAACGCATGCAAATTCAGTCTCGACGGAACACAGGTCGCGGTCAACGGCAAGGCGCTGAACGGCTATTACGAAGTCTCTGTGATGGATCGCGGTCGTGGAGTGTCGCAGCAGCAGATTGAAGCCATCGGAGCATACCGGCAGTTCGACCGCACCGAGCACGAACAGCGGGGTGTGGGGCTGGGACTTGCGATCGTGCATTCCCTCGTCGACCTGCACGGCGGCACCATGCGTATCGAAAGCGAACCCGGGAAGTACACCGCGGTGACGCTGCTCATACCCCTTTCAGAAAATCCTCGCGAATAATGCGCGTTCCCGGACGAACACGGTTCGGGCAGGGGTGATCAGAATGCGGACGACAGGGTGGAGGTCAGGTGGAAATTTCGAACTTCTTGATGATATCGTACAGGGTGGTCCGACCGATATCGAGCGCCCGGGCGGTTTCGGAAATGTTTCCTTCGAACAGTTCGAGGGCTCTGCGCACGACCTTTTCCTTGATGCGCTCAAGCGGAACGACGTCTTCACGCGAGGCGAACGCCAGGGCAGCAGATCCCGCCGAACCATCCTCCTTTGCGAATCGCAGTGCCTGCGGCAGATCCTGAGGACGGATGACGTCAGTCTCAGCCAGCAGCACCGAGCGCTCGATGACGCTTTGCAGCTCACGCACGTTGCCAGGCCATGCATAGCGTTGCAGGAGAGCGAGGGTGTCGGCATGGAAGGTGATATTGGCGCGGTCTTCTCTCTCCCCAAACAGGCTGAGAAAATGCTCAGCAAGCAGCGTGATCTCCGACGGACGCTCACGCAGTGAAGGCAGTTTGATGGGGAAGGTGGAGAGACGGTAATACAGATCCTCGCGAAATTCGCGCTGCTCGGCCATCGACAGAAGGTCGCGGTTCGTTGCGCTGATCACGCGCACGTCGCTGCTCAAAGTATCCACGCCGCCGACACGTTCGAACTGCTTGGTATGGATGACGCGCAGCATTTTAGCCTGCAGGCTCATATCCAGTTCACCGATCTCGTCGAGAAAAATCGTCCCGGTGTGGGCGGCTTCGAACTTACCGATCTTCCGTTCGATGGCACCGGTGAAGGCGCCGCGTTCGTGACCGAACAACTCGCTTTCCAGCAGCTCCCTCGGAATGGCGGCGCAGTTGATGACGACGAAGGGATAGTCCTTCCGGTTCCCGTTGAAATGGATCGCCCGTGCGATCAGTTCCTTTCCCGTGCCGCTCTCACCTTCAATCAACACGTTGATCTCGCTGTTTCGCGCCTTGTCAACCAGCTTGAGCACATCCTGCATCACGCCCGAATTCGAGATGATGTTCTCAAAGCGCACGGAAGATTCCAGCGTATCCTGCAGCTGGCGGACCTTGTCCTGCAGGTTGTGCAAGTTGATGGCGTTGGCGAGTGCAAACTGGAGGCGCTTGAGATCGATGGGTTTCGTGAAATAGTCTGTGGCTCCCGCGCGCATCATTTCCACGGCGACATCGATTTTTCCCTGCGCAGAGAGCATGATCACCGGCAGTTCGGGGTCTTTGTCCTTGATTGTTTTTAAGGTTTCAAGACCCGAAAGTCCGGGCATCATGTGGTCCAGCAGGACGACATTCGGATTGTCGTCGAGACTTTTGAGAAAGGAATCTCCGGAAGAAAACACGCGGCATTCATAGCCCCAGGTTTTCATGGTGAATTCCAGTAAACGACGAAGTGAATAGTCGTCATCGACAATGTGAATCAGCGGATTGGCCATGTTCAGGCTCGGATAGAGTGCAGGCGAAGGATTACAGGAATGTACGAAAAAAAACGATTCTCATCACTTTTCAGGGGAATTCAGTCCCTGCGTTCCTCCAGTATCAGCCGGTGGTCCGCGGAGAAACATCGCCGACGCACGAGGAGTACCACTAGCACGCTCCCGAGCGCCGTCGAGCCGACGAGCATCAGCATGACCATGATCTGATACTTGACTGCCACGATCGGATCAGATCCTGCGAGGATCTGTCCGGTCATCATTCCGGGAATGAACACGATGCCGACACCCATCATGGCATTGATGCTCGGAATCATGCCTGCTCGCACCGCCTCACGCACAATTTCATGCGAAGCTTCACGCGAGGTGGCACCCAGGCAGAGCCGGAGCTCAACCTGCGCGCGGCGTGCGAGGAGGTCGCTGAACAGGCGGTCGAGTGCGATGGCAATGGCGTTCATGGAATTTCCGATAATCATCCCGCCGATGGGAATGAAATACATCGGGAGGAACCAGGGATCGGCTCGAACAATGACTCCCACCACCACATAGCTGATGAGCACATAGCTGAGTGCCATGGACAGAAAGGTCGGAAGAACATACGTCGCATTTGTCCGCTTGATCCGCCCACGGATGATCGTGGCGGCGAAGAGGATCATCATCAGGTAAATCGCCACGACCAGGTACCATTGCTCGATGCGGAACACGTACACCAGAACAAAAGCGAGCAGTGCGAGCTGCGCGACGCTGCGCAAAGTGCCCCACAACAGATCGCGTTCCAGTCCGAGGCGCAGTTTCAGTGATGCTGCGCCCGCCAGGACAACAAAAAGGAGCGAAAGCAGAAGCTGACCATACCCGATATCAATGGCACCGTTCATGTGCGCTCCACCTCCATCGTTCCCCTGCGCAGTGTGCCGCTCCAGGTAGGCTGGGGTGCACCGGGCCGCCACTGATGCGTCACATGCACCATACACAGTCCCGAGTTCCGCTGCAGGTCCGCCACGCAGGAGAGCAGGGCCGAAGCGGAAGTCTCATCGAGTGATGCTGTCGGTTCGTCGAGGAGCAGGACCTCGGGTTGCATAAAGAGCAGCCGCAGCACGGCGATGCGCTGCTGCTGTCCGATTGAAAGCTCCGAAGCGGGCTGCTCGAGCGCAACATCCTCGAGTTCGACGCGCTGCAGTTCCGTGCGGAGATCGCCTTCGGAAGGCGGCTCATCGTCTGTATACTCGAAGGAAAGCAGGAGATTGTCGCGCACTGATCCCGGGAGCATTACCGGGAGCTGCTGCAGGTATGCCACCTTTCGGCGGTACTGCTGTGCAGGGATGCTGTTCGATTCGGTACCGCGCAATTGCAGAGACCCGACTGTGTGCGGCAGCAATCGAGCCAGCACCCGGAGCAGGGTCGACTTGCCCGTGCCGCTGCCGCCTGACAGCTGCAGGGTTTCTCCTGCCCGCAGGCGAAAACGGACTTCTTCGAACAGCACTTCGTCAGAGTAGCCGAACGCAAGATCGTCAACAGCGAAGACCGGCACGTCGTTGGGGATATCTGTGTGAGGAACAGCTGACATCTCGGCGAATTTTCCGTAGTTTATCGATGAAGAGACCGCAACACAGCAGAACGCATTCAGCATATGTCGAAGAATATCATGCTCGTCGTCGGAGTCCTGTCGGTAGTAGTCCTGGGCTTCGTGATCCTTTTCCACTCACCCAGCGCACCCGAGGCGCCGCCGCCACCCGAGCGCACGCCGGAAGAACAGCTCGCGCTGTTTCTCACCGATAAAATGAACTACGATGTTCGTTTCTCGCGCATGCTGGCAGAACAGCGCATCGAAACCGCGGAGCAAATAGCTGCGGACAGGCCTGATCTCGAAGCGCTGGCCAGGGAAGTGATGGATTCTCTACGCGCGCGCCTCGATCGTAAGGCGCAGATGTAAGTATTATACGCTCAATTTGTCGGACAGGTAACCGCGCAGGGCATCCATGCTCACGCGCTCCTGCTGCATTGAATCACGGTCGCGCACCGTCACGGTCTGGTCTTCCAGCGTCTCCGAGTCCACCGTGATGCCGAATGGCGTGCCGATCTCGTCCTGCCTGCGATATCGGCGTCCTACCGAACCGCTGTCATCATAGAACACCTTGAAATCCTTCTGCAGGTCGCGATAGAGCTTCATACCGATCTCATCCATGCCGTCGCGCTTGACCAGCGGCAGCACAGCCGCTTTGAAAGGCGCAAGCTTCGGGTGGAAGCGGAGAACGGTACGCGTTTCCTTTTCCAGTTCTTCTTCTTCATATGCATCGACGAGGAAGGCCATGAGCGAACGGCTGGCGCCTGCCGAGGTTTCGATCACATACGGGATGTACTTTTCCTGGCTCTCCTGGTCGAAGTACTCCAGCCCCTTTCCGGAAAATTCCTGATGGCGGCGCAGGTCGAAGTCCGTCCGGTTATGGATGCCCTCGATTTCGCCCCAGCCGAAGGGGAACTCATATTCGATATCAACGGCGGCCTTGGCGTAATGGGCGAGTTTATCGTCCGCATGCGGATGCATACGCAGCTTTTCCTTCTTCATGCCGTGGTCGATGAACCATTGCAGCCGCATGTCGCGCCACTGCTCGTACCACTCGTCGTCGGTTCCCGGCTTGACGAAGAACTGCATTTCCATCTGCTCGAATTCGCGCGTACGGAAGAGGAAATTTTTCGTGTTGATCTCGTTGCGGAAGGCCTTGCCGATCTGCGCGATGCCGAACGGCACCTTCTGACGTGTAGCCTGTGAGACGTTGCCGAAATTCACGAAGATGCCCTGTGCGGTTTCGGGTCGCAGAAACACGACGGCGTTGCTGTCTTCGACCGGTCCCACGAAGGTCTTGAACATCAGGTTGAACTTGCGCGGCACGGTGAAGCTGCCCGTGCTGCCGCAGTTGGCGCAGACGAGCAGTTCTTTTTCGTTCATGGCGTTGAACACCTCGGCATGATCGACGAGCGCATCACCGGCCACTTCCAGCTGCTGCTCGCGCGGCTGCGCTTTGAAGGCCTCGCCATCCTCACCCTTGTCCGTCAGAAGAACCGCGTACGCATCGGCGATTTTCTTGCGGCGCTTCTCGTTGTAGGATTCGTAGAGCACGTCGAGACGATAGCGGCTCTTGCACTGCTTGCAATCCACCATCGGGTCGGTGAAGTTCTCAACGTGTCCCGACGCTTCCCACACACGCGGATGCATGAGGATGGATGCGTCGAGTCCTTCCACGTCCTCGCGGTACGTCATGGCCTTCCACCAGGCGTCCTTGACGTTGCGCAGCAGCTCAACGCCCAGTGGACCGTAGTCCCAGCAGCCGTTCAGGCCGCTGTAGATTTCGGAGGACTGGAAGACGAACCCACGCCGCTTGGAGAGGGAAACGATTTTTTCTAGGGTGTTCTGCTGGTTTTTTGCCATGGGTAACGAGTCCGTTGCCTGTGTTCAATGATGTACAATCTTTAAGATTACGAAATTTCGGCACGGGAAGAAATGGACGGCTCACTCTCTCTCGAAGCCGATCATACCTGCCTGCACGTCGACGCCCAGACCATACAGACCGAGCGCCTTGTCGAATTTCTGTTCCCAGGTCGTGTTTGCGCCGCCGAAACTGTGACGGTACTCGTCCTCGCCGCCGATATCGAAGAAGAGACCAGTGGTCGGACCGAAAACCGCCCATTCGCCGCCACGGCGTGCCATTGCGTAGCCCATGCTGTTGCCGACCGGCGCATAGATGTCGTTTCCACGGATATTCGCGAAGAGCGAAAAGGAGTTATTCAGCGAGCTTCCCAGGCTGACCGCGCGGTCATCCGCAGCGGACATGGTATAGCTGTCGTCGCCGTCGGCATCGATATAAAACGCGGCAGAACCATCGTGTGCCGTCCCGAAGCCGAGAGTCATGACGAGATCCGACTGATCATTTCCTGCGTTATCGAAGAGCACGCCGATGGCGAAATGCGCTGAGGCGCCCAGGTTGAAAAATACGCCACGGTAGCTGTCGTCACCGCTCTCATCGTTGAGAATGCCGTAACCGAACCAGTACCCGCTCCCCTGCGCGAACACGCCGGCGGAGTAGGTGTCGTTCCCCGCGAGGTCGTCGAGAATACCGAGCCCGCCCGACATGTTATGTCCGTCAGTGTGGTCGCCGCGTCGTCCGGCGCCGTAGCCCTGCGCGTCACTCTCGTTGTGCTTCGGCGTTTCGTCGCCGACATGTGTGAGTTCGGTATCATCCGCGATGTAGCTGTCGTCACCGGAGGCGTCGAGCAGCAGGCCGAGTCCGCGTGAGAACCCGTATCCCTGTGCGTAGTATACGGTGTGATACGCATCCCCACCCTCGCGATCGTACAGCACGCCAATGCCGTACAGCCCTGCGCCCTGGCTGAAGCCCTCACTGATGTATTCGTCATCACCCGTGGCGTCGAACAGCACACCCACGCCGAAACGTCCGCAGCCCTGCGCGAAGCTGTGGGCCTCGTAGCGGTCGTTTCCGTCCAGATCGAGCAGCATACCGATGCCGAGCACGCCCGCACCCTGAGCGGGAGTCTTGTCGTGCCGGCTGACGTAGCTGTCGTCGCCACCCAGATCGATGCAGACGGACACCGGCAGCCTGTCGCTGCTTGCTCCGACGGCGCCCATGTATGTATCGCTGCCTCCGAGATCGATGAGCAGGGCATGGTCCTGCGCGTAATGCGTGTCGTCGCCACTGCCCGTGATGACGATACGGCCGAAAGGCGTACTGAAATCAAAGCTGTGCACGGATCCGCGATACGCCTGCAGCGCCGGGACTTCCTTTTCCACCGCCTGCGCGAGCAGCATGGCGCCATAGGAGGCTGATTTCGTATCGAATGCCACTGCGGCATCGTACACGGTCTGGTCGAAGGTATGCGCGTCGCATTGCGATTCTTCAAGCGTGGTGCTGAAGAAGATGTGCTGCAGGTCGGCACGCGGAATGGCACGCAGCGAACGCTCGCGCCAGCGGCGGGCTTCCCTGATAGCAGAGACGATGCGGCCGACGCTCGCACGAAGATCGGCGGGCAACGCCGCGCATTGGTTGTCCACCATTGCACGCAGGTCCGTCCAATGCTGTGTCGGGAGGGGATAGACGATGTTATC
This sequence comes from Ignavibacteria bacterium, assembly GCA_002869275.1. GTDB lineage: Bacteria > Bacteroidota > Ignavibacteria > SZUA-365 > SZUA-365 > BM516. Next base: position 14,141 of record PKTF01000433.1, read on the forward strand.
ACCCATCTCGAGTCCGGCATCGGCGTACAGTGCGGTGATGGCCTGCGCGAGCGGCATCTTCTCCGCCACCGGGGGAGTGTAGTCGTAGCCGTACTTGCCGACATCCAATCCGAGATTCCGTGCCGAGTTCATGACGAGCGCCGAAAGCGGACGGATCTG
>PKTF01000077.1 GCA_002869275.1 Ignavibacteria bacterium
CCTGGCCACTATCGGTGAGCTGCGCGTGGAGGTAGGCGAGAAGGACGAACTCGAGATCGAAATGGATGACAATCTCATTCCATTGATCGAAACGACAGAGAAAAACGGGATCCTGGTGATCGACAGCAAACCCGGGACCAGTATCCGTACACGGTCGAAAATACGGTTCACCCTGACGGTATCGTCGCTCGAGAACATCAGGGCCAGCAGCAGCGGCGACATCATCGCCCGCGACATGACGGGTGATGAGCTTGAAGTGAGTTTGAGCAGTTCGGGTGACGCCACCATCAGTTCGCTCGACGGCAAACGCATCTCGCTGTCCACGAGCAGTTCTGGTGACATTCGTATTGTGTCGTTGACCGGCGGTGTTGCGGAAGCGCAGCTCAGCAGCTCGGGGGACGTCACGATCAAGGAAGGCCTGGTCAAGCGGCAGAGCGTATCCATCAGCAGTTCGGGAGACTATGATGCACTGCATCTCGAGAGCAATGAGGCCATCGTGCGCACCAGCAGTTCGGGTGACGCACGGGTTTGGGTAACCGAACGTCTGAAAGCATCCACAAGCAGCAGTGGATCGATTCATTACCGTGGTGATCCCCGCGTGACGGCGCAGGAAAGCAGTTCCGGGGATGTCGTTCACATCCGGTAGGAGTACACAGAGAGAAGAGGAACGCAGGGTTCCGCAGAGTTGCCCCGGAGTTCCTCAGAGTAGATGTATCGGCGTGCGCTCCTCCGGAGCGCACGTGGCATGTTATCCCTCCGCGGAACTCTGAGTAAACTCTGAGAAACTCCGCGTTCCTCTTCCCTCTGCGACCTCAACTCCTTGACTTTCGTTACAGGACATACTTATATTTGTAACTCTGTCAACGGACAGGTAGCTCAGTTGGTAGAGCAATGGACTGAAAATCCATGTGTCGGCGGTTCAATTCCGTCCCTGTCCACAGCGGGCAGCCCCAGGGCTGCCCGTTTGCATTTTCGGTCAGTCCGTCGGGTACGATGCGGCATTGACCTGCGAAAGCACTTCAGGTTGTGTTATATTGCCTGTTCACGCGATAAGGATCAACAGGAGACCATGGTATGAGGCCGTACGTCGTCGCCGGTAATTGGAAAATGAACACGGACATGGACAGCGCCATCGCGCTGGCGGAAGCCCTCCGCGCGCGGGTGGATGCACTCGAGCCTGGTGCGCAGGTACAGGTGCTGCTCTGTCCGCCGTATCCGATGCTCGCCTCCGTTGCCGCAGCCGTGAAAGGAAGTCCGATTGGCGTCGGAGCACAGAACATGTATCTCGAAGACAGCGGAGCATATACCGGCGAAGTGTCGGCTGCCATGCTCGTGTCTGCCGGCTGTTCCCATGTCATTCTCGGTCACTCCGAACGCCGCCAGTATTTCGATGACAGCAACGCCGTAGTCAATGCCAAGGTGAAGAAGGCGTTCACGGGCGGGCTCGTTCCTATCATGTGTGTAGGTGAGACGCTGGAACAGCGGGAAACAGGCGTGACCGAGGCCGTCATTACCATGCAGATCCGTGAAGGACTCGAAGGCGTAACGGCGGAACAGGTGCGCACGATGGTCGTGGCATATGAACCGGTCTGGGCAATTGGTACCGGTCGAACGGCCACCCCGGAACAAGCACAGGAAGTACACGTCTATATTCGTGATCTCGTCGCCACGATGTATGACCGAGAGACGGCAGACGCCCTCGTACTGCAGTACGGCGGATCAGTGAAAGCTGATAATGCCGCGGAATTGTTTGCCCAGCCCGACGTCGACGGTGGTCTGATCGGCGGCGCAAGCCTGAAAGCGGAACAGTTTCTGGAGATCATTTCCGCCGCAAAAGCGAGGACAGCGGCGCACCCGTAAGGAGCGTACCGTGTAACCCCTTGATATTGCATGGAGTTACAGGATATTGGTGACATGAAATCACCTTGACTTTGGAGGGATAAACATCTACTTTATACGATGTTTGTTCGTAAAGCGAGCGTGTGAGGTCCATTTTGGCATCCAAAACAAACAGGAAAGGCGTGGCTGTTTCAGAACTAGAGAAGATTGTCGCCGGCGGCAGTATCCCCAATCACATTGCGATCATCATGGATGGCAATGGCCGCTGGGCGAAATCCAAAGGGAAATCTCGTGCATTCGGTCACCGCGAAGGTGTGCGTTCCGTGCGTGAAATTGTGGAAGCGGCCGCCCGTCTCGATGTCAAATATCTCACCCTGTATACATTTTCCACGGAAAACTGGAAACGGCCCAAGGACGAAGTCTCCACTCTCATGCGACTGCTCGTCACGTCGCTGAGGAAAGAACTCGACAGTTTGCTCGAAAATAATGTACGCCTCATCATCATAGGCGATGAGTCACGTCTGCCGCTCGAGGCGCAGAAGGAAGTGCGCCGCGCCATCGAACGGACGAAGAATAACACCGGACTGACACTCAATCTCGCACTGAGCTACAGCAGCCGCTGGGATATCGTCCGCGCGGTGCGGAAAATCGCTCTCGAGGCGCGAAGCGGCAAAATTTCTCCAGAGGATATCGACGATAACCTCATTTCTACACATCTTTCCACGGCTGCCATTCCTGATCCTGACCTGCTCATTCGCACCAGCGGAGAGCTGCGACTCAGTAATTTCCTGCTCTGGGAACTCGCATATACGGAACTCTATATAAGTGATTGCTTCTGGCCGGAATTCCGCACACATGAATTGTGCGAAGCCATACAGTCGTACCAGTCCCGGGAACGGCGATTCGGCCAGGTCAGCGAGCAGCTTACACAGAAATCCGGACGGCGTAAATCGGTAAAAGAAGAACGCATTAATGCAGTCACGAGTATTTAATCTCCGCATTCTCCTGGTGCTGCTTCTGCTTTGCGCCGGGGGGAACACGTACGCCCAACAGGCGTCCGGACAAAACACCTATAAGATTCTGGGAATCTCGGTGGAGGGAAATATTTCCTCCGATCCGACAACCATTATCCTCACCTCGGGTCTGCGCACCGGCGACGACCTGATCATTCCCGGTGATGCGTCGCAGAAAGCCATCAGCAAGCTGTGGAACCTGCGGCTGTTCTCCGATATCCAGATCATCGCCGACCGGCAGGTGGGCGATGGCGTCTACCTGAAGATCAAGGTCGAGGAATTCCCTCGCCTCGAGCGCATGACGATATCCGGAAACGATGAATTCAGCGAGGAAGATATACGCGGGAAGGTCGGTTTCATCAAGGGACAGATCCTGCGTCCCACCGATTTCAACCGCATTCAGCGTAAGCTGCTGAAATCCTACGAAGAGGAAGGCTACATGCTTGCGCAGGTGGACCTGACGACCGAAATCGTTAATCCGGCAGACAACAGGGCCGAGCTTTCGGTCTCCCTGGAAGAGGGCCCGGAGGTGGACATCGAGTCCATCACCTTCTCCGGAAACAAGGCCTTCGAGGATTCCGACCTGCGCGGTGCGATGGACGAAATTTCCGAAGGCCGCTGGTGGAATTTCTGGACCAGTTCACATTTCGACCGTGAGAATTTCCGCAAGGACAAGGCTCTCATTGTCGAGATGTACAACGAGGAAGGATATCTCGATGCCTCCGTCGTAAGGGATTCCATCTGGTACAGCGACGACAAAACCCGGATGTACATCAATATTACGGTGGACGAAGGCGAGCGCAGCTATCTGCGTAACGTGATCTGGAAGGGTAATACGGTGTACCCCGATTCCCTGCTGAGCATGCGCCTCGGTTTCGAAACCGGCGATGTGTTCAATGCCCCCCTGTTCGACATGAACCTGCGCGGCAATCCCGATCAGAGCGACGTGGGTTCGCTGTATCTCGACAATGGCTACCTGCGCTTTTTCGCGCAGGATGAGCGCGTACGCGTCGCCGAGGATTCGGTTGACGTCATCGTCACCGTGATGGAGAACACCAAGTCGCGGATCGGCCACGTACAGATCCGGGGCAATTCGAAAACGCATGACAAGGTCATTCGCCGTATTCTCTACACATGGCCGGGCGACTATTTCAGCCGCGCCGCCATTATCCGCAGTATCCGCGAACTGGCCACGCTCAATTACTTCAACCCCGAGACCATTCGGCCCGAGCCGGCAATGGTGAACGACAGCACCGTCGACATTATTTACAATGTCGAGGAGCGCTCGAGTGATACCTTCAACGCTTCTGTCGGTTATAGCGGCACCTTCGGCGCCACAGGCGCATTCGGCCTGACCTTCAACAATTTCAACATCGCCGAACCCTTCCGCGGTGGCGCGGGACAGGTGCTGAACTTCAACTGGCAATTTGGTGAAGCAGCGCGATTCCGCATTTTTTCGCTGTCCTTCACCGAACCGTGGTTCATGGATTCACCGACATCGATCGGGTTCTCGATCTATGACGAACGGCAGCAGTATGCCTTCGACATGCGGCGAACAGGTGCATCGATTAACCTTGGCCGCCGATTCCGCTGGCCCGATGATTTTGTTCGGGGCGACTGGTTCATGCGCTTTCAGGAACTTGATGTCATCGACGGTGGTAGTTATTACGACGAAGGAAATTACACACAGGTCAGTTTGACCCAGGTGCTGTCGCGTAACTCGCTCGATAGTCCGATTTTCCCGAGCGCGGGATCGCGCGTCGCCTTGACCAGCGAACTCAGCGGTGGATTTCTCCCCGGTTCGGTGAACTACCATAAGCATCAGCTTGAATTCAAGTGGTTTACTCCGCTGATGAAAATCGCCGACCAGAACCGCCTGACGCTGTACACGGGCACGGATTTTGGATTCGTGAAAGGATTTACCGAGGATCCCTACATCCCGCCCATCGAGTACTTCTTCATGGGCGGCAACGGCCTGCAGTATCAGACCATGCCGATGCGCGGATATGAAGACCGCAGCATCGGACCGCGTGTCGAAGGATTGATCACCGGCGGTACCATGTTCGCACATTACGTGGCCGAACTGCGCTTTGCGCTGACGCTGAATCCCATGCCGCTGTACATTCTCGGCTTTGTCGAAGCGGGCAATGTCTGGCTCGACGAGCGTTTTCTGGATCCGTTTGACCTGAAGCGCAGCGCTGGATTCGGTGCGCGCCTGCTGATCCAGGGTGTCGGACTCATCGGGTTTGACTACGGCTACGGTTTCGACGATGTGGAACCGCTTGACGGCGAAGCCGATGGCTGGCACTTCCATTTCCAATTCGGTCGTGGTTTTTGATATATTGCCCGGATTACAACACAGATTATTTCGCTCATACTAATAGTTCTCAGAGGTCTTTGTGAAACGAACGCAACTCATACTGACGGCGCTCCTTCTTATTCTGATCGGCACGTCGGCCAGCGCCCAGAATCTGAAAATCGGCTTCGTCGATTCACAGAAAATCTTCGAAGGACTGCCCGAGGCCAAGGAAGCCCAGAAGCAGCTCGATGCAAAACTCTCTGTATGGAGAGACAGCCTGGAAACCATGAGCAAGAATTTCCAGAGTGAATACGAGGCTTTCAAAGCGCAGGAAGGCATGATGGCCGACGGTGTCCGACAGGAAAAACTTCAGACGCTGGCCAAGGAAGAACAGGCCATCCGCGCATACCAGGAAATGAAATTCGGTCAGTCGGGTGAAGCCTCACGGCTGCGTCAGTCTGTCCTTTCTCCCCTGCAGGACAAAGTTCTCCAGGCAATTCAGGACGTTGCGAAGGCCGAAGGCCTCAACTTCGTCTTTGATAAAATCGAAGACGCCACGCTTCTTCTGTATGCGGAAGCAAAATTCGATTACACCTTCAAAGTTCTGGACATGTTGAAACGAGGCTCCAAGTAACCCGTTGTATTTGAAAGGAGACCTATGAACAGGATCGTGCTTTTTGGAATCGCCCTGCTGCTGGCCGGGATGGCTGCACAGCCTGTTACGGCACAGCAGAAAATCGCGTATGTCGATATCGCGGCGATCATGAAGGAACTGCCTGAGGCCCAGGAGGCCCAGCGGCAGCTCGATGCACTCGTCGATCAGTGGCAGAAACAGCTGCAGGAAATGGAAGACGAATGGCAGGAGCTGTTCAACGATTATGACAAGCGCAAACTGATCTTGACTGAGCAGGGTCGGGCCAAGGCCGAAAAGGAATTGCAGGAACTGGATGGACGCATCATGCAGTTTCGTGATCAGAAATTCGGTCAGGAAGGCGAACTGTTCAATGAAGAAGACCGCATCATGCGACCGATCCAGGACCTCGTATTCGATCAGGTCAAGGGTCTCGCCATGGAAGAAGGCTTCGACTACGTGTTCGATAAAAGTGGCGGGGTGATGATCATCTACGCCAAGGACGAATACGACCTCACGAAACAGGCAATCGCACGGATCAAGTCGTATCTGCCTGCGCGTGACGCACCCGGTACAGGAGGTACGGCAGGAACCGGCGGAGGTGGAACCAGTACACAGCCGACGACGCGCCAGCCGACTTCAACGCCTCCGCCTCCGACCACGCCGGCCGGAGATGTTCGTGACAGCGATCGCCAACCGCGGTAAGCAGGAGGATTCCGGCCGATGCGCATGACCCTGCAGGAACTTGCCACGACTCTTGGCGCAGACATCGAGGGTGATCCGCAGCTTGAACTGCGTGGTCTCGCTCCGATCGAAAGCGCCGGCGAAGGCGATCTGACCTTCCTCGCGAACAAGAAGTACGAGAAGTACCTGGCGGAAACACGGGCCTCGGCAATCATCCTCGCTCCCAACATCGAACTTCCCCACGACCGTCTTGCCGCAGTGCGCCTTGAAGATCCCTACGTCGGGTTCGTCAAGGCCCTGCGGCTGTTTTTTACCACCCAACGCTATGCCGGACCCGGCATTCACGCGCAGAGCGTGATCGACGAAACCGCCGTGATCGGTGACGATGTCACCATCGCCGCAGGCGCCGTGATCGGTGCGGGGGTACGCATCGGCCGCGGTACGGTAATCGCCGAGGGCGTCGTCATCCGCGATAACGTCGAGATAGGCGAAGACAGCCTTCTTTATCCGAACGTGACCGTCCTTGACCGCAGCCGTATCGGCAGCAGGGTGATTCTTCACGCAGGCACAACCATCGGAAGCGACGGCTTCGGGTTCGCCCCCCACGAAGGACGCTATGAAAAGATCCCGCAGGTGGGCTTTGTCATCATTGAAGACGACGTCGAGATCGGTGCCAACTGTGCCATCGACCGCGGAACTCTCGGGCCTACCATCATTCGCAGAGGCGTAAAGCTCGACAACCTCATTCAGATCGCGCATAACGTCGAGATCGGTGAAGACAGCGTGGTGGCCGCACAGGCGGGTATTTCCGGAAGCACGGTGATCGGGCGCCATGTGATCATTGCCGGTCAGGCAGGTCTCGTGGGCCACATCGAAATCGGTGCAAATGTGACCATCGGTGCACAGGCCGGAGTATCGAAAACTCTTACGGGTGACGGAAAGATGTTTCGTGGCTCGCCGGCACGGGAAATTCGCGAAGAACTGCGGCTCGAAGCAGCGATGAGGCGTCTGCCCGAGCTGATTAAAACCGTGCGAGAACAGGGTTCACGGATTAAGGAACTCGAGCAAGCCCTGCAGCAGGAACGTGAAAACTGAGCCGCCTTCAGGCGCGCAGATGGAAAGCGAATGAAAGATTCGCTTTTTTTGTATCCACCGGAAACGAAACGAGGAGTCCCATGGCATCAATCAAAGACCGTATCGTGCTTATCACCGGGGCCAGTTCAGGTATCGGACGCGCCTGCGCCGAAGCCTTCGCTGCCGAGGGCTGCAAACTTCTGCTCTGTGCGCGGCGTGAAGACCGGCTCGAAGACCTGGCGCGAACGCTCAGGGAAACCCATGGCACGACGGTCCACACCTTTTCGCTCGATGTCCGCGACCGCTCCGCGGTGGTAAAGGCGCTGGACGCACTTCCCGATGCCTGGAAGACGATCGATATTCTCATCAATAATGCCGGACTCGCACGCGGGCTCGAGAAACTCCACGAAGGACTGGTAGAGGACTGGGAGGAGATGATCGATACAAATGTGAAAGGGCTGTTGTACGTGACGCGCCAGATGCTCCCCGGCATGGTCGCGCGTGGAAGCGGACATGTGATCAACATCGGCTCCATCGCCGGACATGATCCTTATCCCCGTGGTGCTGTCTACAACGCCACGAAGTTTGCGGTTGATGCCATCACACGCGCGATGCGCATGGACCTTGTCGACACCCCGCTGCGCGTCAGTACTGTCGATCCGGGACTTGTCGAAACCGAATTCAGCCTCGTACGCTTTCACGGTGATCGTGAGCGGGCAGACGGTGTATACGAAAACATCGATGTCTGCACACCCGCCGACATCGCCGATGCCGTCGTGTACTGTGCAACACGTCCGCCTCATGTCAGTATCAATGAAATCATCATCATGCCCACGGCGCAGGCATCATCGATCGTCAAGCACGTGGGGCCGTTGAAGAGAGGGGAATAAGGAGTCCACCGAAAAACACAGCTTTTATTTCCCTGCGTACCGTGTCGAGAGGAAACTGCCGCGGTGCGCGCGCCCACTGATGCAGGAGCTGTCGCGTGGCACCGAACACGAGGTTCGTGAAAATGCGCGGATCGACATCCGGGCGAAATACTCCCTTGCGGATTCCATCCCGCACGACACGCTCTCCCAGCTGCAGAAAATCAACGTAATATTGCATGAATTCGCCGGTGCCGTCACGCAGCAGCTGTGTCTGCTCGTTCACGAATAGCAGGGCAAGTGACGGATTCTTTTCGAACTGATCAAGAATGCCGTCGATGATCAGCTCGACTTTCGTCCGCGGATCGAGGTCCGCCTGCTGCGCCACATAGGCGAATCCCACGTGCAATTCCTTCCACAGTTTGGCGAACAGGTACTGCAGAATGCTCTGCTTGTTCCGGAAATACAGATACACGCTGCCCGTTGCCACGCCGGCCTCCTCCGCGATGCGCGTGATCTTGGCACCGTGATACCCGTCTCTGCCGAATACCCGGATCGCTGCATCAGCTATCCGCTTTTCCTTATCTCCGGATTTTCTTCTCATTTCGCCAATGTTAAAAATGAATCGCGGTTCAAATGTACTCCCTGCCGGATCTGATGTCAAGGCAGGCGCATTGCTCAGAGGTAGTAGAGGTATTTGAGCTTGAGTACGGCGGCCTGGTCGACCACATGCATGCGATGTGGCTGCAGCATGCCGTCGGCATCGTATTCGTCGCTGCGGTCGCGCAGGTCGTTGATCGCGAAGTACAACCAGCTCTTGGGCAGGAAATTCCAGCTCACGAGCAGGCCGGTAATGACATGTTCCATGCGGTCGGAGGAACGCACGAACACATTGTCGACGTAGATGCGGAAGCTGAGATCGTTGACGGGTGTAATCGTCAGCGCGGGACGCGCGTTCCAGGTAATGTCTTCAATACCGCCGTCGGGATCGCCCTCGACGTACTGTCCGCCATCGAGTGTGACATAGAGAATTTCCGATGGATGCCATCCAAAGAACAATCCTGTATAGTTGTAGAAAGCCAGCCAGTCACGGTCGAAATTGTACGTGCGGGAGTAGCCTCCCCAGATGCTCCCTTCCCATTTCGGACTGGTGTGAAACCATGCAGAGTAGGAAAGCTCATACGAATCGAATTCGATGTTTTCCTCTTTCTGCCTGCCGAAAGAAAGGTTGATTTCCGCGCCCCAGTTTGAACGGAACTGCATGTTGTAGCCGAACAGTGCCAGCACATCGGTGTACAGGTCGGCATCTTCGTATCCCACGCCGCCGCCGGCGTAGGTGAGGATTTGCTTGATCGCGCCTTCCTCGAAATACCAGCGTGGACCCGTGAACGCCAACGCCTCGGCAGTTCCCTGCCAGGGGACATACCCCACGTCACAGATGTCGAAGTCCTTGCCGATGGCTCGCATCCGCACCGCGGACAGCCACGAATCCTGCGGCATGGTGAACCCGGCAGACATGGCGTAGTCGCCTTCACCATTGCTGAAGGAGCGGGCGAACTGATAGGCGAGCTGCCAGTCCGTGCCGCGGATGGCACCGTCGATATCGATCACGCCGTTGCTTTCGCTCTCCGACCATTTGCCGACGAAAAGCACACCCAGATCGGAGTTACCGAAAATCTGACGCTTCATCCTGGCGGATGCGAACGTCGCGCGTTCCTCGGTCAGCTGCTCACCGTCATCCTCGTAGTCAATTTCACCCGTCACCGCGGTGAAGCCGCCGTACTCCCAGCTTGCAGCGCGTCCGAAGGCTTTCGCGCCCACGTACAGGGGAACTTCCTGTCCATCAGGAAGCTTGCGTCCGATGCGGCGTGAGTAGAAAAGCTCCAGCGGTCGGTAGAATCCCATGTTACGCTGCTTTCCAGAAGCCATGAAGATCTCCTTTCCCTCGGTGAAAAACGGACGACGCTCATCGAAGTAGGATTCATAGCGGGATATATTGAAATCGAATGGATCGGCTTCGATCTGGGCGAAGTCAGGATTGCCCGTGAGCTGCAGCGTCAGGCTTGGGGAGGGATTGTAGAACAGGTCCACACCCGCGTCGGGTGAAACATCATACACCCCCGAACGTATATACTCTGCTTTCACGATGCCGACCGGATAGATTTCGAAATTGAGTCCTCGCACCGTAGGATTGAAATCTTCGAATACCAGTTTACCGAACTTCGAAATCCTCTGGCCCGTGGCCTCTTCGTATGCGCACCAGTAAATATCCTCGGTCGCGGAAGGTATCCAGCGATCGAAGTCCAGTCCCCACTCCGACAGGTTCATGTCATACTGAATCGAACGATACGGAACTTCGATCTCGACCACATAGCCCCAGTCATAGACCTGCGAGGCGGCGAACCACACCCCGTCCCAGCTGTAATCGCGGTTGCGGGCATCGTCGAGCAGACGCGCGTCGCTGCGCACTCCGCCGGCGGTGACGGCCAGTTTGTAGGCGCTTTTGTTGTCGCCGAAAGTGTCGAGCATCAGCGAAACGAAGTCGCCGCCACCGTTGTCGAGATATCCCGTCTGCGATTCGATGGAAGCGCGGTCGGCGAAAGCGATGATCAGGCAGAATAACGCGTCCTCGGTGGTTAGGACTTTGGCGACGGTACGTCGAGAAGGCGTCGTATTGTAATAGGGCTGATGCTGGATGAAATCCGCCACGGAATCCGCATGCGACCAGACAGTTTCGATCGCGCCATCGACGACTGGCGGTTCAGCGGTGAAGCGCACAAGAAGTTCTTTCGGGGATTGCGCCGCCGCCTGACCATAGATCACGACGATGGCCGCAAACAGTATTGCGGCGCGAACACTTCGCAAGAGACTCATGACATTACCGGTTTGAACTGGGAATACTATCCGTGATACAGCGACGGCTGCACTATGAATTACGGACTGAGGAATAAAAGGTTGCGATATCGGTTTCCTGTCCCAGGGTGGTTGCGCGATGCCGCATTTTCCACTAATATGAAGTGGAATATCATCCGCATTATCCGCTTTAATCCCACCATTGATCCATTCGGAGCACTCTCATGATGCGTACCCTTTCCATACTCGTCCTTACCATCGCTGTAACCTGCGGACTGCAGGCACAGAATCTCAAGCCGTACCTGCTTGGCGCCGAAGCCACCGGCAGCATGTCGGAAGTGAAAACCACGGTGGACAAACAACTGAAAAAACACGGGTTGAAAATTCTCGGATCCTACATGCCGGCGAACGACAGCAAGCGCTATGTGTACGCCGTCAGTTCCAGTGACCTCATCAGTGCCGTCAAGTCGGTCGGCGGACTCACGGGCTTCGCCGCTGCTCAGCGCGTTGCGCTGACGGAAGAGGGAGGAAAGATCCTCATCAGTTATACGAATCCACCGTACTGGGGAAACGCCTACTTCCGCGACGACTACGACAAGGTGAAAAAGTACTACGACAAATTCGCCGGTCGGCTGAAAAAAGCGATGAAGGATTGTGGTAAACCGATGGTTGTGGCTTTCGGTTCGGAGGAAGGCGAAGAGATTGACGACCTGCGGGATTATTCCTACATGATCATGATGCCCGAATTCGATGACACCAATGTGCTGCGCGAATTCGGATCTTATTCCGAGGCCGTGAAAACCATCGACGCGAAACTGAAGAAAGGCGTCAAGAATGTTTCCCTGGTCTATGCCATGGAGATCCCCGGCAAGCAATTGAAACTCTATGGCATCGGGCTGTCAGGTCCGGACGGTGAAGCGGATTTCATGCCCACCATCGATATTGCTGCTCCCAAACATACAGCCTTCTTGCCCTACGAGATGCTCGTGATGGGTAATGAAGTGCACATGCTGCACGGACGCTTTCGCATCGCGCTGTCCTTCCCCGATTTGACCATGGGAACGTTCACGAAAATCATGTCCACCCCTGGAGACATCGAGGATCTGCTGACCAGTATCTGCGAGTAATCGACAGCTGTCGCGATCAGCGTTTGATCAACGGAAGTACCGCGCTCTCCGTCGCCGTGGATACTTGAAGGAAATACATACCTGCCTCGAGGCCGGCTGAGAGCCCTCCGTTGCTACGCAGGGCGAAAATCATGCAATTCTTATTTTCCATGGAAGTGTCGAATAACATTTGTTTCGGAAAGAAAATTGCATAAATTAGAGTTCGTATATCAGATCGGTCTCGTTTGGCTCGCCGGCGGGATGTCATGATGACAGCCACATGCTGTCGCATGCTTGTCCCACTACCTCTTGTTTCATCCGTCCGATATGATGTCTCAAGAAGTTTCACGAAGCAGACCGGATCATTGGGCAGGACGAACTTTCAGTACGAAAAGCGCCGCAGGGAGCTGGCGAAGAAAAAGAAAAAAGAAGAAAAGCTTCTCAAGAAACGCTTGCGCAAGCACGGCGATGAGATGTCTTCGGAAGACGAGTCGGAAGATACCGATGACACCGATGGTGACACGGAGTCTGAGGACGAGTCGTCCGATTCTGCTGATAACCGTACAGATGTGTCAGCGGGCAGCCCGGAGACCTCTAAGTCAGGAAGCGATAAAACACACGAATAGTAATTTCACGAAACCGCACAAGGGTTTCACGCTGTCGGGCAGTTTGCGTGTTCGATTTTCGATAGCGTCATTTTCTCAACACGCATTTTTCAAGGAACATCATGAATATCTACTGTGGAAACCTCTCGTATGATGTGACCGACAGCATGCTGAAAGAAGCGTTTGGTTCATTCGGCGAAGTGTCGGAAGCAAACGTGATCAGCGACCGCGTGACCGGACGCTCGAAAGGCTTTGGCTTCGTCGTTATGCCGAACGAAGATGAAGCACAGGCAGCGATGACCGCCCTCGATGGCAGTGACCTTATGGGACGCAGCTTGAAGGTGAATCAGGCCAAGCCGCGCAACGACCGCTTCTAAAGCAATCCGTCCTTTTCTTTCGAGAAAAGAAAAACGCGGCCAATCGGCCGCGTTTTTTATTGGGGGGAACTGCTGCAGATCAGAGGGACCAGGTAAAGGCGATGTGGAACAGCATGGTACTGAGTTCGCTGGTACTGCCGGCATATTCCTGCGCAACGAAATGCGGTGTCGCACCTTCCTGTTCGTTGTTCAGACCGTATTCGAACGCCAGATGCACCGCGAGAGGTGTGGCCGGGACATAAACCGTGCCGCCGAGTGTCAGGTGATGCTCGAGGATCGCGGGGAAGACAGGGAAGGCCGTTTCATCCGGAACAGGATTGCTGCCGTAGGCATAGCCGGCGCGAAGCGTCAGTGCTGTCGATGCGTCGTATTCAAAGCCGAGCTTCGCGATGAAACTGTCGTCCCAGTTGAGAGGGAATACCGTCTCAACCGTGCTGCTGCCCATCATGCGGTTGATGTTGTCGTTGTTACCGTTC
>PKTF01000121.1 GCA_002869275.1 Ignavibacteria bacterium
GCGGACAAGCTCACGCGCTTCTTCGGGCGATTCCACGCGTACGATGGGCGGATCGTCCGTGGTCAGCGCGTCGGGCTGATACGAAGCGATGAGCGGACCTGTCAGAAACACCCGTGGCGCACAGCTGCTATTCCTGGCTTCTTCACGGACGTCAAAGTTCCACATCGGTCCGCCGCAGTCGGCCACGGTCGTGATGCCGCAGCGCAGGTAGCGCCGGAAAACATCGTCGATGTTGGCACGGATCCATGCGAGTTCTTCGTCATACGGTGCATGCTTTCGCAGGTCGATGGCATCGGGACGCGTGTAGAGTCCGCCGGACTGGAAAAAATGTATGTGTCCGTCCACAAGTCCCGGGATCAGATATTTTCCGCTTCCGTCGATGATGCGCGTGCGTGGCGGAATCTCCGTGGCGGCATCCCCCACGGCGGTAATGCGTCCCCCGTCGACGAGCACCGTAGCGTCAGGGACGATGGCGCGCGTATGCGTGTGGATGACTGTGCAGTTCTTGATGGCGATGGATTGTGCGATGGCGGGTAATGCCATACTCAGCAGGAGGGTGGCGGTCAGGAGAATGCGCATGGCTCGACTTGAGGATTGTGCATAAACGGATGGAAAAAGATACCATATCCTCCAATCCGAAACCAAACGCAGAGAGTCACGCATCGTTCCACGGCATCAGCCTCCGGACTACGGCGTGACAAGGGAGCCATGCAAAGATGAGTTTCGCGAGGTCGATTATCGCGGTTTGCGGTACAGCCAGCGGGAGAACAGGCGTGTCATCTGCGGCATCACGACGTAGGTCATGAGCAGCACCATCACCGCGGCGATGATCATGATCTGGACCCAGCCGGGGATGGCTCCGAGCAGATCGGTCAGCAGGGGTGGTACAAGCAAGACGAGAGGAAACAGTGCCAGCCAGGTGACGAAGGCCATCTTGATGCGGGCGGGAGGCAGGCTTTCAGGATGGTCGGGGACGGTGAACCAGTATTCGAGCCCGGTCATACGCTGCACGCTGGTCTCGCCGGTGATCAGGGGAAGCACACGCTTTACCCATCCACGACGGACTTCGGAGGTTTCCCAGGCGAGCAGGTGCTCGTAGGTGTCGAAACGAAAGACGATGATGTATTCGGGCCGCGATTTGCGCGAGGGACGGATGATGCCCGTTCCCAGGTGTCCCTGGAAGGTCAGCGCGTCATTCATGATGCCCTTCAGCCATTCCTCGAACTCTTCTTCCTTCCCTGCCTTAACCGTGCGGCGCACCACTGTGGTGAAAGGCCCTTCAGTGTTTTCGGGGGGATTGGCGATCAGGGGGTCGTGGCTTTGCTGGTCGATTGTCGATGCTTTCATATTCATAGCTACCCAACACGCCGGTGGAGCAGAAAATTCCAGTCCTGCGTCTTCGGGCAGTCGAATGGTCGCGCGTCGCTGAAGATCCTCCTCTGCGGTGTCACCGGACGATGATCATGTTCTGCCGCACAGACTCGGTTGCTGTCCGCAGGTGGATGGAATAGACGCCAGGTGCAGCGACACGGCCATTCGAATCGCGACCGTTCCAGGAAATTCGTATGTGTTCGTTTCCGGGCGGCAGTTCTTTCCTCCATACGGTTTGCCCCAGGAGATTCTGCACAACAACCTCGGCCGACGCGCGTGGACCACGCCGAATGTCTATATGCAAATTCACTCCACGGGTCTGTGAAAACGGATGCGGATGAATGCCGGTGATGGCGGTGGCGGAAGGTGAAGGCGGGTCGGACAGCGTTGACGGGTCACCCGCGGACTCGAATACGAAGCGCGACGCAGCCTCGGCGGTACCGAAGATCTCCGTCGTTGACACCAACGTGTCGCCCTCGGTGTACAGCGCTCCTCCGTTGTTGAGATTCAGGTCGAAGCGGGGGTAGTCCGCACCAGCGACAACGAGGCGGATACGGTGACCGGGGAGGAAGGTGTGCGCCATCTCTTCGAGCTGTACGGTCATCACGGTCTTCGTCCCCGGTTCGAGCAGTCGCTCGGTGGATGTGCCGTCGCGAAAGCGTGCGCGATGAATGCCGTCGGCGAGGATCATCGATCGTCCGTCGGGATAGACGTCGCTCAGGCGCACAGACAGGTCCGTATCGAGCCTGTCGCAGCTGAAATGCAGTTCGACCAGCATGCCGCCCTGCACAGCCACGGCCTCGGTTAGCACGTCCGTTGTGTAGAGCAGCACGTCGTCGCGGCGTTCCACGACATCCCTGATATCCAACGGAC
>PKTF01000010.1 GCA_002869275.1 Ignavibacteria bacterium
CAAAAGAGTCCCAGGTATTGTCCTGCACCTGCTTGTGTCCAAGCGAAATGCGGCGCTGGTCGGTGTCGATGCCGAGAATGACGACGTCGATCTTGTCGGCTTTCTTGACCAGTTCTCCCGGGTGGCGGATCTTCTTCGTCCACGACAGGTCGCTGATATGCACGAGGCCGTCAACGCCCGGTTCCAGCTCGACGAAGACGCCGAAGTTGGTCAGGTTGCGCACGGTACCGCTGTGCTGCGTGCCCACGGGATACTTGGCAATGAGGTTCGACCAGGGATCCGGCTCGAGCTGCTTCATGCCGAGGGAGATCTTCTTGTTCTCGACGTCGAGGTTCAGGATGACGGCGTCCACCATCTGTCCCATCGAAACAACCTGCGACGGATGCTTGATGTGCTGGGTCCAGCTCATCTCGGAGATATGGATCAGGCCTTCGATACCCTTTTCGATCTCGATGAATGCACCGTAGTCGGCCAGCGAGACGACCTTTCCGCGCACCTGCGTGCCGGAGGGATACTTCTCGTCGATCTTTTCCCACGGGTGCGGCTGCAGCTGCTTCATACCGAGTGAGATGCGCTTCTTCTCTTCGTCGAAGTCGAGCACCACGACGTTGACCGTCTGGTCGAGCTTGACGATCTCGGTCGGATGATTGACACGGCCCCACGACAGGTCGGTGATATGCACCAGGCCGTCGACGCCGCCGAGGTCGATGAACACACCGAAGTCGGCGATGGCCTTGACGATTCCTTCGAGAATCTGACCCTTCTCGAGGCTGTCGAGAATGGCTTTGCGCTGACCGGCGATCTGCTCTTCAATGATGGCCTTGCGGCTCACCACGATGTTCTCAGCCGGCTGATTGATCTTGACGACGCGCACATCGAGCGTCTTGCCGAGGTAGGCGTCGAAGTCACGCACCGGACGGATGTCGATCTGCGATCCCGGCAGGAAGGCATCGACGCCCATGAGGTCCATGACAATACCGCCCTTGATACGACGGATGCAGCGTCCCTGCAGGATCTCGTCGCCATCGTAGGCACTTTGAATACGCTCCCAGATACGCACGAAGTCCGCGCGCTTGCGGGAGAGAATGACATTTCCATCTTTGTTTTCGACGGACTCGAGAAATACTTCAACCGTGTCGCCGACGTTGAGTTCAGAGGCATTGGCAAACTCATCGGTGTCGACGATGCCCTCGGACTTAAAGCCGATATCGATCGTGACGTTATCCTTCGTAAGATGTACGATGCGGCCTTCGATAATTTCACCCTGCTTGAGCGAGGTGAGGGTGCCTTCGTACATCGCCTGCAGCTCGTCGAATTCCTTCGTGTCGTAGTCTTTCTCTTCGACAACTTTTCCGACGGTCATGACGATCATGTCGTCCTGGGCGGTCTGCTGCGGAGCTTCCGGTGCCGGAGTGGCTTCGGTTTCCGCTGCAGTGGTGTTGGTTTCTTCTGACATAAGTCTCCTTGGTTCCAGAATCACTTCGCCGCGTCATCGTCCGCGCGCCACCTGCACGGGGCTGACATCGGGAAGCGTGAATTATGGATTTAGTTAAACATGCCGTGAATTACTGGTGGCAGCAATGTTATCGGATCATGAGGATCCGTGTGTATTCTCAATATATGTTTTGACCTGTTCCATCAGCCAGTGCGGCGTGCTCGTCGCACCGCTGATACCGACGCGTTCGACGCCGTCGAACCATGCAGGATCGAGTTCGTTCACGTCCTCGATGAACTGCGTATTCGGATTCGCTTCCCGGCTGATGCCGAAGAGCACCTTGCCGTTGGAACTCTTGCGTCCGGCGACAAAAACCATCAGATCCTGCTCAGCCGCGAAGGCCCGCAGTTTCTTGTCGCGACCCGATACCTGTCCGCAGATGGTGTCCTTGGCATGGAAATCGTTCGCGATTTCTTCCATGCTTCCTTCCTGGAATTCGGCCACGCGCTCGCGCAGATATTCGCGTACTGCGTGGAACGATGTCTTGTCCATCGTCGTCTGGGAAAAAAGCACGGTTCTTCTGTCGAGACTGACCTGATCACGGGCTTCGTCGAGCGTCTTGATGACGATGCAATCGTCATGGCAGACCCCGCGCAGTCCGATGACCTCGGCGTGCTCCTTCTTTCCGAAGATCACAACCTGCCAGCCATCGTCATAGTACTTGCGAATGCGTTCCTGCAGTTTGGTCACGATTGGACAGGTCGCGTCCACAAGTTCAATTCCTTTTTCACGTGCGAGGCGATAGGTCGAAGCCGGTTCGCCATGCGCGCGTATCAGCACCTTGGTGCCGTCAGGCAATTGCTCCATCGTCACATGGTCGATGGTCTTCATGCCCAGAGTATCGAGCCGCTCGATTTCTTTCGGATTGTGGATGATATCACCGAGAGAAACAAGCGTGCTGCCGCCGCGAAGCTCTTCCTCGGCGACATCTATCGTGCGGACCACACCCCAGCAAAAACCGGCGGTGGGATCGATCGTCACGGTCATTGTGACTTTCCTTTCCGAACCTGGTCGATACGGTTCTGAACGAGACTCAGAATCATCGACACCTGTTCGTCGATGCTGGTATTCGTCGTCTCCACTTCTATTGCGTCGTCGGCCTTGCGCAGCGGCGAATGTTCCCGCGCGGCGTCGTTGCGGTCTCGTTCCTCGATCTCGCGACGGATCGTATCGAGGTCCGACGCAATTCCTTTTTCTTCGAGCTGCAGCTTGCGCCGCAGTGCGCGTGTTGCGGCATCTGCCACGAGAAACACCTTGCAGGGTGAATCCGGGAAAACGACGGTCCCGATATCTCGTCCTTCCAGGATGGCGCCGGTTCCACCTTCTGCAGCTTTGCGCTGCAAGTCCACCATTGCTTCGCGCACACAGGATATCGCGGAAATATCGCTGGCAGCCTTGCTCATCTCCTGCGTTCGGATATGCGCCTCGACATTTTCTCCGTTGAGCACCGTATGCTGTTCGCCTTCTACCCGTTCGAGCCGAATATCAACGTCAGGCAGAAGCGCACAGATCGCACTGTGATCGGTGAATGCCACGCCACGCTGCATGGCGAAGTACGCCACCGCACGGTACATCGCGCCGGTATCGACATAGATGAAACGGAGTTCGCTCGCCAGCGCTTTCGCCGTCGTCGTCTTGCCGCTTCCTGCGGGTCCGTCGATGGCAATAACGAACGGACGATGTTTGTGCGCAATCTCCATAAGACCATTAAGATACGGATCTTAACGGGAAAGTTCAAAGGGCTGTATGCCATATGCTTTAAGCTGTATGCCGTCTGCAAGAAAGCATACCGAATCTCAGTGGCGTATAGCATACGACGTATGGCATATTGCGGAATTTGAAACTAATACTTAACTTCAAACAACCGGTGTAATTCGTTTATTTGCATCTTTTTCCTTCCTTCCCACGGACCCGGAGTCAGACGATGAAGATACCGACATGTTTGCTCACGTCGGGACGTTCACTCCCCGCCCACCTGCTTTCGTTTTTCATGTTCATCTTGCTGTTTCCTCAGTATACACTGATCGCGCAGGTGTCCGCCGCGTTTACCGTGGATGTGGATTCTGGAGCAGCACCACTGACGGTGCAGTTCCTCGATCAATCCACGCCACAGGACTCCCTTATCCTGCGTGAATGGGACCTGGACGGTGACGGGGTCACAGACTCGAATGAAAAAAATCCGTACTGGACCTATGAAGTTCCCGGACTCGTGACAGTCACGCTCATCGTTGCGGACAGTACGACACGAGACACCGCGCGTTATGTGGATTTCATCGAGGTCGCCCCGGTCGAGGAAAACGACATCGCCTGCCTGATCCAGATAGTTGAAAAAAATGCTCCCACCGCGGCATACGTCGAACTATGGGGTTATGAAGGAAGCGGCATTCCCGGACCGATCGCACCGGTATCGCTGCGCATGCCACTGGATACGAACAACTGCGCTGTGTTCTACAAGGGAAAATTCCTGAACGTCCTCACACAGAATATCACCGACCTGCTCGTACTCGATGGAAATATGGATGTCATCGGCAAGGTGGGTTTCTCTTACATGCTGAAAGACTTCGTGGCGGATCGAAGGAAGGACGCCATCGTCATCGTGCACCGGGACCTGGTTTCATGGCAAAACCATCCGCGCGAACAATCCGCCTCCGCGCGATGGATATATCCGCGCAAACTGCGCTTCCCTTACCTGAGCGGATACCCGCTCTCAGGGCTTGCCGCGAGCGGAGATGACGTCAATGCACCACTGTATCAGACGACGCTGCTGATTCCGCCGGTATCGTATGACATCGCCTCATCCGGTCGCGCTCAGTTTCGACTCTTGAATATTCGGCAGGATCGTATCCCTTACATGCTGCTGCACGGACTCGGGGAAACCGACGGCTGCAGGGGATTGAATACACATGTTGTACTACCGGCAGACACGCTAGCTGCGGACTTCAACGGCAAACGTGATTACGCTTTCACATCCTACACAGCGCGCCTGCAGCATTTCGACCGCATTCATGCCGATCGCTTCGACGTGTGGGAATACTACTATCCCGCGGATCAACACTGGGAGGAAAGCGGTTTCCTGTTTGCACGCGACCTTGACTATCTGCTGAGCCTTTACGACACCACCACTGCCGCGGTTGCCGCACATGGAATGGGCGGGCTCGTACTGCGCTCATACCTTGAGGAAACGGCAAACAACTATACCTACTTTGCCGCTGCTACGGGAAATGCTTCATTCCGTGACGACATCTATAAGGCCGTATTCCTGGGTACGCCCCACAGTGGCAGACTGCTTTCAGGAAGTGCGTACGCCGCTCCTGACGATATGCTGTTTCCGAATGTGATGGATCGCTACGCACCTGCGCTTCGCGAATTGATGCCCGGCCGCGCTTCACTCGCCCGTCTGAATTCGTCCAACATTCCGCTGAACACAGAAATTCTGAACATCGCGGGAAACGCCCCAATCGTTCAGCCGATGCTCCCTGTCGAATCAGCCCTGCACGATGATGGACGCACAGCGCTTTCGTCCTCGATGCTGACAGCCCCGAAGGCCATCAATGCCGTCCTCGGTGGTTACGCCTCAGAAATGCTTCTTGCACCGGAGGACGCCGCTTCGCGATTCAACGTCAGCAACCGGAACCTCATTCCGGAGATCCT
Source organism: Ignavibacteria bacterium (assembly GCA_002869275.1). Lineage (GTDB taxonomy): Bacteria > Bacteroidota > Ignavibacteria > SZUA-365 > SZUA-365 > BM516. Next base: position 5,147 of record PKTF01000010.1, read on the forward strand.
CTATGCATTCGCGGTCAGCGACAGTACGCTGGAACCGTATCGATCAAATTTCCTCGTGTACAACAATCCTGATACCCTGCGCTTCACCCAGGAAGAATATCAGCACAGCGGGGCACTTCCGCTGCGCGCCGATGTGGGCCTCCCCGAACTGCGTCTCCTTCTGCAAGGGATGCCCTGGCCCGCGGACAGACGCATGCGACTGCGACTCGACACGCAAAGCGGCAATCGCCTCTTCGTGGAGAGACTCGATTCCTACGCGGATCTGGACGATCAGGGGCTGTTCCTGTATCCCTCGACACTCACCTTCTCCGGCGATGGCGTAGCACAGCAGGCGGCAGACGGACCGGTCACGTTCTTCCCTGTCTCGCGCGCAGGCGCTGCGCATCCTTTCCGTGGCGGACTGCTGTCGCTTGACGGACTGGGATGGCAACTCCCCATGCAACAGGAGAGCATCCTATCGAATCCGGTACTCGCCCGAATCGACGACATCGGACGCGGATTCAACATCGTCCGCAGTGCGGGCGACTTACAGCTGCAATGGGCACGGGAAACGCGCAATGCCATCGCACTCACCCTGCATGAAGCGCTGCTGCTCGATCCGCATCATCCGCTGAAAGGATTCACCGGCGGGCCCTCCGCGCTGATTGACGTCGAGACCGACTGCCTGACGCATGCTCTCTCTGTCGTCGTGGATTACAGCGGTTGTCCCGAGCCGACGCTTTCTGTGACCGCGCCGGATAATACATGGATCACTTCCGCGATGGCGAACGACACCACCATCCTCTATACGCACAATCCTGCGCTGCGCATGAAGGCCATGACCATCATGCAGCCCCAGATCGGAGAATGGCTGATTCTGCTCGACGGAGTCAGCACTCTGCCTACAGGCTGCAATGTGGCCATGAGCGTGGATGCAGCGCGCGACCTGCACCTCAGTATCACGCCAGATGACCCTCTCAGCCGTGACACCGTGATCGCCGTCGCGGCGCTCGAAGCGGGTCCCGCTGTGACGGAGCCGATGGTCACGATGGTCATCATCGACAGTGCGGATGCACGACGGACGGTAACTCTGGCAGACAATGGAGTGCTCCCCGACACAACGGCCGGCGATGGTGTGTTCGCAGGTCTGGCCGTGCTTGGCCGCGCCGGCAGTTATCGCATCGAAGGGTACTACTCAGCGAAAAGCAGCGGCTGCCCGATACTGCGCCGCGCATCACTTCCACTGAACCTGCCTCCATCGCTCGAATTATTGCAGCCGGTCGGTGGCGAACTCTGGCGTACCGGGCAGGCTCGTCCCTTGCTGTGGCAGGGTGAGCGTCCCACACAGGTCTACGTCGATTTCAGCACAAACGGTGGCGCCGACTGGACGCAGATCGCTGGTCCGCTCGATACGGACGACGGCGGAATGGTATGGACAGTGCCATCAGTAACTTCAACAACCTGCCGCGTACGAGTTCGCGATGCTGCCAACGCAGCACTGTACGATATTTCACCGGCAAACTTCACGGTCTATGAAGCGCCGGTGATTACGGTGGAGCAGCCTGACGGAGGCGAACACTGGCAGGTGGATGACACACACACCATACGATGGACAACAATCGCAGTCGCAGCGCTGGACATCGCCTACTCGACAGACAACGGAGGCAGCTGGAACTCTGTCGCCGGCAGTATCCCGGCAGTCAGCGGATCCTACGACTGGCGGCTTCCCCTCACACCTTCGACCCAGTGCCTCGTGCGTCTGACCGACAGCAGCGATCCTTCGACGTTTGATGTGAGCGATGCTGTCTTCACGCTCACTCCCATCCCTGCAGTCGAGCTCATCTCTCCGAATGGAGGCGAGCGCTGGCAGGTCGGGACCCTCCAACGAGTGCGCTGGCACAGCGCGGCGGTCGACAGCATCATGCTGCGGCTCAGCGGTGATGGCGGTCGCACATGGGAATTCCTGACACGGGAGGATGCCGATGCAGGCGAATGGTTCTGGACAATACCCGCGCGGGTATCCGATCAATGCCTTCTGCAAATCCAGGCTGCGCACGACGGCAGCCTCATGGACGAAAGCGACAAAGAGTTTTCCATTATCCCCGAGCCTTTCATTCAGCTTCTCGCTCCGGTCGGCGGCGAACGATGGGAAATGGGAACAACACAAACCGTGCGTTGGACAAGTGCGGGGATCTCGGCGGTGGACGTTGACTATACGACGGACAACGGACAGCACTGGACCACAGCCGCTGTCAATGTTCCCGCCGGACCAGGCCGGTACGACTGGGACATCCCGGCCGAGCCATCCGAGTTCTGTCGCGTGCGCATTCACGATACGTACGATTCGTCACGTCAGCGCGTCTCTCCAGACGTGTTCGCGATCAGCGAGTCACAGACTCGGCCGACGCTGTATGCACCGACCAATGGATCTGAAGGCGTTTCCACACGTCCGCGTTTTCGCTGGCTGCCTTTCTCCGGTGCAACGAGTTATCATCTGCAGGTAAGTAATGATCCCACCTGGAGCTTTTTCGTCATCGACAACGATCAAGTTACGACCTCGAGCTTCCAATCACATGAGCTTGACCGCGACACCAAGTACTACTGGCGCGTGATGGCGCGCAGTGGCAGCGGGCAGCCCAGCGAATGGTCAACGACCTGGGATTTCACAACCAGCGGCTCAACGCTTACTGCTCCGAGACATGAGCTGCCGCTCAACGGCTCGATCGGACAGGCTCTGCTGGTCAACATCAGCTGGCATGCCGTCGACAGTGCCGACGCCTACCACCTGCAGGTTGCCGGCGACGAGCAGTTCCAGAACCTGCTGCTCGACCAGATGGGTCTGACTGGTCTGGTGCACGCGGTGACGGGGTTGGAGAATGAAACGGATTACTGGTGGAGACTGCGTTCGGGCAACACCGGAACAACGGCATTCAGTGACTGGTCGAGTCCATGGAAATTCAGCACCCTCCCGGCACCGCCGCGTCAGTTAACACCGTTCGACGGACTTCCGGATGTTCCGCTCCGTCCCCTTCTGCAATGGTATCCCACATCAGGGGCCCGCGTTTATCGCCTCCAGGTCGGCGCCGATCAGAACTTCAATACCGTGGTATACGACTCGAGTACGATTCAGGGGACGGCCATTCAGCTGCCACAGCTGTGGAGTTTCTCCACCTTCTTCTGGCGCCTTACCGTGACGACGGGACGAGGCACCAGCGACTGGAGCGATGTCTGGTTCTTCCGCACGATCGACGTTGGAACCAATATTGATACTCGCGGGACACTACCTGACCAGCCTCAACTGGTCTCGCTTTATCCTCTGCCTGCCGGCGATCAGCTGAATGTTCTTTACACAATACCGCACGCCGCATATGTGCACTTCACGATCAGCGATCTTCTTGGAAGGACGCTCCGGGAATTCAGCATCGGTGAAAACAGACCGGGCAGCATCATGACGATCCTCGATCTGTATGATGTTCCTCCTGGAAACTACATCCTGACACTGAACGCCGGAGATTCCAGGGCAACCCGACTGCTGACCATTCGCTGATTTCCACAACTCCCCAGAAAAAAAGCCCCTCCCGAATGCCGAGAGGGGCTTTTTTCATTCAGTACGATCCGTCTGCGACGGAGATCAGAATGACCAGTTTACAATAGGCAACACGGGGAACGCGCCTCCGCTGTCAATAACGTTCACAAGACCGATCTGCAAACCATGAAGTGATTCTGCATGATTCACCAGTCCGATCTGAACGCCTTCCATACGCCTGGCATGGTTGAAAATACCGAACTGCACACCGGTATCCTTACCTTGAGTGATGTTGACGGCGTGTTCCATCCAGCCGGTAAAGTCCGCTTCGTTATAGCCCACAAATCCAAACTGCAAGCCCTGCGAATGTCCGCTGGTGGTATGGTTGACCAACCCGAAGTCGACACCGGTAACAGATGTATTCTTGCCATAAATCAGGTTCAGACGTATACCGCTGATGGCCTGTCCTTCCGGAACGATCTGGATGGGATTGAATAGCGCCAGCTGAATTGGCTGCCCCTGGGAGTGCGCAGCTTCAGTCGGAATAAGTGTTATCATGAATGCCGCCGCGATCACGATCTGCACTTTTCGTTTCATTTCTTCTCCTTCAAGTATGGTTACCTGCTCAGACCTGTTCTACGTGCATGTATCCACAAAAGTTACGGCTTGATCAGCGCCAGTTTCGCCACGGCCGACTGCGATCCGTTGGGTGCAGCGGCCACGACGAAATACACTCCGGATGGAGCGATGCCCCCATCATCCGTGCGTCCATCCCAGAAACCGACGCGTCCACCTGGAGATTCCAGCTCGGCAATGAGGTCTCCAGATACCGAGAGGATTTTGATAATCGACCCTTCAACAAGTCCGTCGATCATCACACGCTCATCGATTCCGGGACGGAACGGGTTGGGTGCGAGCACAAGCTCGTCGAATGTCTGTACCGGCTGCACGTAGGGCGTCGCCAGGCTCGACAGGCCAACGCCCGTCGCGATGTACGCGATACCCGTAACAGGGTGGACAAAGATTGTTTCAATACTGTTGTCCAGCAGCGGACTGTTGTCCACTGAATACTGGGCGATGATATCGCTTCCATCGGGTGAAAGCACGAACACGCCTTCCCGCGTTCCGATCCATTTGTTGTTGACCGGATCCACGGTGATACAGGTGATCACCTGGCCTTCAATGTTGCAGCGCGTATTGAAGCAGGTCTTCGAAACGCGGTCGGGCTCACGTGGATTGAATAGCGTCCGCAGACCGCGGTCGGTGCCGATCCAGACATCACCGAGGAGATCGGTGGCGACGGAAAGCACACGTTGATCGGCATTGAGGACGTTGGCATCGGTCGCAGTCAGTTTTGTCCAGATATCATCAGAGGGATTTCCAGGTGTGTTGTTGTCATCAAGAAGCAGTACGCCCCTGAACTTGTCGTCGTCGACGATCACCCATTTCTGACCGAACTGATCGATGGTGAAATCCACCACCACGAGGTCTACCGCGAGTCCAGGTGGATGCAGGAAATGCCATTGACCCTGAGGAGTATAGCAGCCCAGAACGGTCGTTCCCAGATAGTGCAGCACCCAGAGGTTTCCCTGGTCGTCCATCTCGATGGCCCGCACCGCGGCATAGTCTTCGTCGACCGGGATTCCCGGGAAGCCCGACACGTTCGACGTGTTGAAGGCTTCAACGCTGCCATTGATTCCCCTGTGAAACACACCGCTTCCCCAGGTGGAAAACCACATTCCTCCATCGGTTCCACCGGTCGCGTCGGTGATGGAATTTCGCATGATTTCAGGATGCGTGTCGGCGGTATAATTCATCCATACGCTGCCGTCGTAAGCATACATGCCGCTTCCGCCCTCGGCATTACCGGATGCCGCCCAGAGCAGTCCCTCGCTGTCGACTGACATACGACGAACGAGGTTGGAATTCGGCCCGTTCGGTTTCTCAAAGTCCCATTCCTCTCCCTCCACGTATACGGCGACGCCCCTGTTGGAAGCTGCGATCAGAGTTCCGTCTTGCGCGACGTCGACGTCCCTCATAACGGTGCCCTTGATATACGGATCAGCATTGACCTTGCTGCCGATCTGCTCGACCTGTGCATCCGCAGCTATTCGAAAAACACCGAGGCTGGTTACGAGCAGCACATGGCTGCCGTTTTCGCGCAGCGCCATGACCTCCCCACCGGGAAGCAATGACCGGAACTCGGTCCACGTACCGGAATCATAACGAAACATCTTTTTCGCTGTGGAAAAAACCACTTTCCCGTCGAGAAGAGCGAGCGCTTCGATTGCGCCGAACTGCTCCGAGGATGTTCCTGTGAACGCGGTCCAACTACTCGGATCTTTCAGATTGATATTGTCAAGTTCACCGAACGCGATGCCTTCCGAAGTACCGACCCAGAGACGTCCGCCCTCGATGAGAACCGAACTCACGGGCAGCTGTGTACGCAGTGTAGAGAATTTCTGATAGCTGTCGCCAAACTCCCTGCGGACCGGATCGTACACGGCGAGACCGAATTCGGTCCCGATATATGCCAGTCCATCGTGCATCAAAACAGAGGTGATGCCACGCGCGGGCAGGTCGGCGGCGCGTGCGATGCCCGATTCTTCAAACCAGCCTGTTTCCGGCGTGTACACGTTTATCATTCCGCTGCTGGACCCCGCGATGACAAGCCCTTCGTCGGCCACCGCTATGGCCGTGTAGTCGATGGCTGACAGTCCGTCGATGTTCGTATACCGAATGAATGTTCCGTCGGAAAGCTGCTGGAACACTCCGCCCCCCGTGGCAGCCCAGAGGGCATCCTGCCCCGCGGCGATATCGCGGATGTTCTGCATATCTGAATGCGTGCGCCACGTCCCTACCTGCGCAGCGGCGCTGCAGGTCAGGAAGAGAAGCAGCAATACGGCGCGCTTCATAATAATCCTGTTGATTGCGAAGTTATCTGGCGTCGATTGCCGTGAACAGGTTGAGCATTTCCATGACTGTCTGGGCCGCTTCCCAGCCCTTGTTACCGTGTTTGAGACCGGCACGTTCGAGCGCCTGCTCCATGGTATCGGTGGTGAGGACGCCGAAGGCGATCGGTATCCGGGATTCCATGGACAGGTTCGCTATCCCCTTCGTGACTTCCGCGGCGATATAGTCAAAATGCGGCGTATCACCCCTGATGACGGCGCCGATGCAGATGATCGCATCGTACTTTTTGCTGTCAACGAGCTTTCGAGCGACAATGGGCAGCTCGAAGGAACCGGGACACAGCACAACATCGATCGCTCCGTCATCCGAACCGTGACGTTCGAGACAGTCAATCGCTCCATCAACCAGGCGACGGGTGATCACTTCATTGAAACGGCTGGATACGATGGCGTACTTGTAAGAGGCAGCCTTCAAATCGCCCTGTATGGGAGTGTACATGAGATCCTCGAATGCTATTGAATGAACAATCTACGTTTCATGGCCAGAACGGTATCGGAGTTCACGGTAAACGTGCCGAAGTTCTGATAGTCATTGCGCTTTCCACCGTGGAAATCCGATCCCCCGCTCTCGAGCAGGAAATATGTCGAGGCAATGCCGCGATAGAAACGCTGCCGGCTGGTATCATGCGCCGGGTGAACGACTTCGATCCCGTCAATGCCCGCGCGGATGAGATATGACAGGTCCTGTTCACTGACATACCACCCCGGATGCGCCACGATGGATATTCCGCCCGCGTTGGCGATGATTTCCACCGCATCCTCAGGTGAAATCTTGTATTTGGGCTCGAAGGCCGGACCGCTATCACCAATATACTGTTCGAAGGCCTCGGCGTAGTCGTTGGTAAGACCTTCGTCAAGCAACGCCGCGGCGATATGGGGACGGCCGACGGCTCCATGGCCCGCATGTTCGAGCACGATGTCGAAATCCAGAGGAAGATCCATGCCGTTGAGCTTACGCACGATGCGCTCGGCGCGGATAAAGCGTTCTTTGCGGAGAAATTCAAGCGTATCCCGTAGCTGCGGGTGATCTGGATCGAACATGTACCCGAGGATGTGGATATCCTTCGTACCAAGAGTGGAACTTAACTCCACACCGGGAATCACTTCAATACCAAAATCCTTCGCCGCTTCCTCGGCCTCACCGAGTCCTTCGATATTGTCATGATCGGTGATGCTCAGAACCGTGATACCGACCTCATGGGCGCGCGTAACCAGCTCCCGCGGTGACATGGCGCCATCGGAATAATAGGTATGGGTATGCAGGTCGACTTTACCGGTCATGGCTCAAGCTATGGGAAAAAGGAAAGCGCCATGTGCGGGACGTACATTAATCATCAAACAGGCGATAGATAATGTATCCCAGCCCCATTTGCATCAGCGCCAGTGAAATACCAGCATAAATATCGTACTTTTTCGTTTGAGATAGAAGTGATTCATCCCCACTCTGCAGGTAATCGTCATAGTACCCATCCGCGTCCTGTTTGAGGATGACAGCCGCGATTCCTGCTGCAAGTCCCACAACACCGGCGGAAAGAATGTCTGCCGGCGGCAAACGCAGGGATCGATCGTGAATACGCACCTGGGGAACAGCCTCCCCTCCTGCTGTCGGCTGGAGTATCAGGAGATATTCACCACGTGTCGTTGACGAGGGGTCCCAGTTCATACCGGAATAGCCGAGCGCCTCGACACGAAGTTCACCCCCGTCGCCGGCCACCCAGAGCGGCGTCGTTCCCAGCAGGCTGTCTGCAGCGAACACCCGCGCGCCGTGCGGCAGTGTCCGCAGGTGCACGTGCCTGTTGAATCGCACAAGAGCAACACCTTTCCCTGCCGCCGGGAGCGGCAGATCGAGCCGGGCCTCCTGGGCATTCCAGGCTCTGCGAGACGGATAATACAG
>PKTF01000073.1 GCA_002869275.1 Ignavibacteria bacterium
CGACCTGGTGAAGAAGCGAAACAGCGGACTCGATCTTGCCAAATCCGTTTCCTACGACACCGCGGACATCGGACCGCGTTTCACCCTGTTCGGACTCAGTCACCTGGTAGATTGCGAACAGATCCGCTTCGGATCGAATTTCCCCTTTTCCGACGAAACAACGATTGGGCGACTCATCGAAGCTCAAACAGAATTGAATGCCACCGCCGTCCGGTGAGCGGAGCCTTTGCCGAGAAGCTGATGATGTGTAATATGGAATCACGCGGACGACTCAGCAGAATAGAAAGATCTTGTGAACAGTCAACATGGAGTATTGAGCGATGCGCACGCAACGCAGCTTCCAGGTTCGTCTTGCCAGCCGCCCGGACGGGATTCCCAATCGAGAGCATTGGGAAATAGGCTGGACCGATATCAACTCGCCGTCTGACGGCGAAGTCCTCATCGAAACAGCCTTTATCTCGATCGATCCGGCGATGCGGGGGTGGCTGCGAGAAGCGAAATCGTACCTCCCGCCCGTAGCGATCGGCGAAGTGATGCGAGCGGGAGGAGTCGGCACGGTCATCGCTTCAAAGCACCCGGACTTCAGGGAGGGGGAGCAGGTCGTCGGGCATACCGGCGTTCAGACGCACGCTCTCGTGCCAGGGGGCACGCTACGAAAAGTCAACGACAACGTGGCCCCGCTGCCGGCATTCCTCGGTCCACTGGGCATACCGGGACTGACCGCGTATTTCGGCATGACAGAGGTGGGTGCCGTCAAGCAGGGCGACACAGTACTCGTTTCCGCAGCCGCCGGGGCAGTGGGATCGATCGCCGGGCAGATCGCACTAAATCTGGGAGCGAGACGCGTCGTTGGTTCCGCAGGCAGCGATGAGAAGTGCAGGCACATCGTCGAGGATCTCGGATTTGACGCGGCGATCAACTATAAAACCGAAGCGCTGGGCGAGAGAATCAGCGAACGCTGTCCTGAGGGATTGGATGTCTATTTCGACAACGTCGGAGGGGATATTCTCGATGCCGCACTTGCGCACCTCCGCATAAGAGCCCGGGTTGTTCTTTGCGGTGCCATATCGCAGTACAACGACCTGGAAGAGGTGCAGGGACCGCGAAACTATCTCTCGCTCCTGGTCAGGCGGGCGCGCATGCAGGGATTCATCGTCTCCGATTACGCGGAGCAATATGGGAGGGCAGCCGAAGAAATCGGAGGCTGGCTTGAGGCAGGTACTCTCAATTACCGGAATACCATCGTGCGGGGACTCGAGACCTTCCCGGAGACCTTTCAGCGAATCTTCACGGGAGAAAAACTCGGCAAGCTTCTCATCCAGGTTGTCTAACGTCACCACCGAGGAGGACAATGTTCATAGAACCGCCAATTTCCATGGTGAATTTGCTGATTTCTGGTACCGCCGCAACGGCGACCATGGACGTTCTCACGACGATCGCACGGCGCCTCGGATTCGCGAATGGTGCCAAGGGTGCCTGGGTGGGCAGATGGTACCTGGGCATGTTCCATGGACGATTTGCGCACGTGGACATCACTTCACTGCCTGAACACAGGGGGGAGAAGGCCGTTGCCATGGCGGGGCATTACGCGATCGGCATCGTGCTTGCCATCGCCTATGTCTATGGTTGCTGGTGGCTGGGATTGTCCCCTCGAAGCTTCCTTGCGGCAACCGGCTTCAGCACATCCACCGTAGTGTTTCCGCTGTTCGTCGTCTATCCCGCACTGGGATTCGGATGCTGCGGCAGCAGGTCTTCGGATCTGAAACCATTGCAGACCAGCTTTCTCAGCCACTTCTTCTATGGTATCGGTCTCTGGTGGGGTATTCTTGTTGTGATGAAATGAGGTCCACTGCCTGCGTGATACCAGAATGACGCTGCTGCGATTTCCATCGTGATCGACTTCATAGCCTCATTCCGCAACATATGTTTGGATCCGCCGGTGGAGATGAGACTGCTCCTCTCCTCCCCGGTAAAACTTCTTGAATTGCTTGAATCGGCATGAATGCAAACAACATCTCCACTGCAGGCAGGAACGGGTCAATCCCTTTCATCTGGTCGGCGAAAAGAAGAGGGACTTGCGTATTTCGATTCTGCAGCGTATACTGCGCGGAGATGTAACCGGCAATTGGTCGGCCCTATAACCGGCAATTGGTCGCACATGTAGCCGGCAAATGGTCGGCCTTATAACCGGCAAACAGTCGGTCCTGCAGCCGA
>PKTF01000011.1 GCA_002869275.1 Ignavibacteria bacterium
CAGGTCGTGTCGAACACGCTTTTCACATCGAATTCCAGTTCCAGCAGGTTACCTGTTCCGGATACGAGTTTATCCGACATCGTTTCCAGGTTCACGCTTGTGGACGGAAACTCGGTGACATTCAGTGTCACTCCTTCGATCAGACTTCCGGTGGGGATAACCGCGCTGCGGAAGCTCAGATAGCTGGTATCATAGCGGAGGTTGATGAAGCAGCTGCGAAAGATACCCGTACCGATCGGTGCGTCGAGGTTCAGCGGCACTTTCACCGTGCCTGCATCAGCGCTCCCGCTGATATCCCCAAAGGACATGTGCACTTCCTGCGCGACGCTGGAATCATACAGAGCGGTGTACGCGATGTATGTGGTATCGTCGCCACCGCAAGTCTGCAGCACTCCGAGGTTCACCCAGTGTTCGCGTCCGTCGGGACAGGCGCCGGTGTAGGAAATCACGCAATCGTGTGTTGCTGCCCGTATCTCCTCATAGATCTCATCGTAGGCGACAAGGACTTCTGCGCCATCATCACACTGGTAGAATCCTCCATACGTTTCATCCGCGATCTGCCTGAGCTCCACATCATCTCCATGATCACCCAGCAATACGTTGAACACGGGTATGCGATTCCTCCGAGCCAGATTGATGATCTCATCAGGAGTGCGCGTCGAGGCGGCATCCACCCCGTCGGTCAGCACGATCACGACCCGCGTAGAGTTCACGCCGTTGTTGATGAGTTCGATAAGGCCGGCGTATACGGCGTCCCACACCGCTGTTCCGCCCAATGCCGGGATGGCGTCCACAGCGCCGTACAGAAGCGGCTTGATCGTCGTCATCTGCTGCTGGATGTTCACCACCGTACTGAACCATATCACTGTCGCTTCATCAATAACACCGTCCAGGCTGTCGATAAAGATGCGGCCTGCCTCCTTCGCCGCGGCGTTGCCGGGTCCGGACATGCTGCCGCTGGCATCGAATACGAGCGCGGCGGAGATGCCACCGACACCGTTGCACTGCAGTGTGGCATTCGCGGTCAGATCCTGCTGGTTATCCTCCACCATCATATTCTGCATGGTGAACTGCTGCGTGAAGCCGTTGCCGCATCGCACATGGAAGCGGACATCGACCTGCGATCCCCAGGCATGTACACCCGTCGCGTGGATCTGCGGCTGTGCGTATATCCCTGCCGGCACCAGCAGCAGCAGGACCATATGAAGAATACCAGCCCGGAATGCNGACGCCCCTGTGACCCTGAACTGCTGCAGTTTGCTACAGGACGTGCGGCAGCGTGTGAACGTTACGAATAGCTTCGACTTCATGATCACTCTCCTCCTGAAGAAAGATTCCAACCCCGCCTAATTCGACCATATCAGAGTTGTATGGTACATTTCTTTTCATCCAGTTTCAAGAGGAGGAAAGAAAACAGCCGCATCCCGACAGAGGGACGCGGCTGTAATCGCGAAATGCGCTAAAGAGAGAGAGAGATTATTCTTCGCGGAGGTCCGCGGCCATTGTCTTGATCGCGGTCAGGTCGCGCACCATGGCGCTCCAGCCGTACCACAGGGCGTAATCCGGATTCATGTGGAAGGTACCCTGGAATGCGCGCATGCGGTGTTTGAGAAACATTTCAAACAGGCGATGCTCCACCTCCGTCGGCGCGTCGTGGAAGGTGAGCAGATCCGGGAAGGCGTAGCTGTAGTTGGCCGGCTTCGGCAGAATGCCGTCTTTGTACAGGGCGGCCACTTCGCGAATGGCCTGCGCCATCAGGTGATCCGCCTCGCGGATCATGTCGTCGCCCTTGGCGAGTTCGCCCTTGGCGAATTTCGAGGAATGGCACTTCGAGCAGGCCTTGATCATTTTGTCGCGTTCCGCCTGCCAAGCTTCCTGCGAGAGGCGTGCCACGTCAGCGGCCTTCACGACTTCGAGACGCGGGGTTGGCTTGCCGTCTGGATCGAGGACGCCGAGTCCCTGCAGAATCGTCGCGCGATCCGCCGCCCAGGTCTCGTCTTCCGGCATCGGCAGTCGCACGGCGAGAAATCCCCATGCGGTGCGGACTTCATGATTGCCTTCGGACATGTGGCAGTCCTGGCAGGTCGGTGCGGAGGTTGAGCTGTGCAGTGTGCCGTTCTGACGCAGCAGGGCTCGCACGCCGTGCTTTGACGACGAGTACATCTCCCACTGCGGATGGTCGAAGCCCATGTGGCAGGTCTGACAGGCCTGCGGCTGCTGTGCCTCCTTCTTCGAGAACGTATGGCGCGTGTGACAGGCGTCGCAGGATGCGAGTCCGTACCCCTGCCCATCCGCCTTCAGCTTCTTGATGTCATCTTCCGATTTCAGTCCGATCTTGTGGCAGCCGTTACAGCCCTTCATACCGGACATCAATGCCATCGGCTGCATATGCGCCGTGGGCATCGCGTTCGACGCCGCCCAGGCCATGGCATGCTTCCCTTTTGAGAACTGCTCGACCTGCGTCTCATGGCATTCCGCGCAGACGGCGGGAGTCGGGATACGCACCTTATCAACGTTCTTCGGACCATTATGCTCTGTTCCATGGCAGGTGCCGCATTCCACACCGTTTTCACTGTGTTTGCTCAGCTGCCAGTCCGTCACGATTCCCGGGGTTTTCATCTTGTGGCAGGTCACACAGTTCTTCTGTGCCTGCACTAGTCCGCTTCCCGTAAACAGAAGCAGCAGTGTCGCGATGACAAAGGCTCTCATAGGTACTCCGTTGTGGTGATGGTCACAAATGTCGACTAAATACTCGACTTTAAAATAGACCTTTATTATCCATAATGTCAATGGTTCGCGATGATTTTGTGAAAATTTTCTCACCCCGTCCGGTCCCGCACTCGAAGCAAACCGGCAATCGCGTTCTCATGCACATACGCGCATATGTGATTCTCGCGATCCGCTCTCCGTAATGCGTGATGGGTGATGCGCAATCCGAAGAAAAAAAACAGGCCCCGAAATTCGGGGCCTGAATGTTGAAGAGTACTGGGAGACGGTTACTTGACCATCACCATCTTCTTCTGTTCGTGGAAGACCTTGCCGTCTTCACCACGCGCGTAGATGCGATAGAACATCATGCCCGAGGTGGACTGGTCAGAGGTCGATTCGCTGTTGAAGACAACGGCATGGGTGCCCGCTGCCACCTCACCGTCAACGAGGACGCTGATTTCCTCACCGAGGGAGTTGTACACTGCCAGGTAGACAGTGCTGCGCTCCGGTACGGCGTAGGTAATCGTGGTCGTCGGATTGAACGGATTCGGATGGTTCTGATGCAGCACGAAGCCCTCGGGACGGAATTCCTGACGCATCGCCTTGGGTGGCGGTACGGCATAGAATCCTTCGAGGAAGCGCGCCTTGTCGAAGCCCTTGTTGATGGCATCGACCGCCTGTACGATTTCCGCGAGGGTAATCGTACTGAACGATGCTCCACCCAGCGCCTGATTGGCAAGGTCCAGCAGATCCTGGGCGGTCACATTCGAGCCGTTCGATCCGAGGTAACTCAGAACGCTCGGCGGGAAGTAGAACACCTGGAAGGTGCTGTCCGGGAGGTCGTCACCATCCTGGCAGATACCGTTGACATAATCCGCGCCTTCCGTACGCATCCACGGAGTCGTGGGTGCGGGCAGGTAGAACGACGAGATCAGCGTGGTATCGAGTCGCAGGTTCAGCGCAAGCGTGATGGTCTGCGACAGCAGGATGTTGTTGAAGCGTCCGGTGCTGCTGAGCGGCATGCCACCCGGGACGATGTTGCAGCGCGGCTGATTGAAGGAGTAGTCCTTCGTCAGCGCCATGGCTGTTCCGCCACCCGGCAGGTAGGCGATCACGCAGTTGGCGTCGCCCGGCACGATGGTCAGCGAACCTGAGCCCTTCACACCGACGATGAGAGTGTCGCGTGCGTACAGCAGCGAGTCGATGAGCGGCTGTGCCGTCTGACCGCTGCGGCAGAACGTGCCACCCTGGTTGCCGTAGAAGCCCTGCGTCAGGGAGTTGAACTGGTTGCAGAGTTCCGTGATGGTCTGGCTCACGGTAATGGACTCATTACCGCAGGTGTCCACGGCCTTCCAGCTGCGAATGTGATTGAACGTGCCGCCCGGAATGAAGATGATCGTGTCGCTCACGACGATGAGGCGGGGATTCGGATCACAGTTGTCGCTGTAGGTCGGGTCGGTGAAGATGACCGGCTGACCGCAGAGAACAGTATCGTTCGCGGCGGCGGTGATCATCGGAGCTTCGTCATCCACGACGGTGATCGTCTGGCTGACGGGAGCCGTTTCATTGCCACAGCCGTCAACGGCCTTCCAGGTGCGTGTCACAGAGTAGTTCTGCGGACAGCTGCCCGGAATCGTCACATCGCTTCCAACCTGCAGAATCGTTGGGATTCCACAGTTGTCCGTCGCGGTCGGCGTGCCGAAGACCGGTGTATCGACACAGTCGATGGTCGTGTCAGCCGGGACGAAGGTGAACACCGGCGGAGTGCCGTCGATGGTCGTGTTGTAGCTCACGGACGACTGGTTACCACAATCGTCAGTGGCGGTCACGGTGATGACCGCATTGCAGTCTCCAACCGTATTCGCGCTCAGCGTCACTCCGCTGCAGACATCGCTCGAGGTGGTCGCGGCGATTGCGGCGGCCTCGGCGGCGGACTGCGTGGGATAACAGCTGNGTCGCGGTTGTCGAATCGACGTTGCCGCAGTCATCGGTAGCGTAGAACGTCACCGTGGCGCTGCCCGTCGCTCCGCAGAGGTCGGAAAGTGCGGTGAAGTTGTTCGACCAGCTGAAGTTCGAGCACACATCGCTCGCAAGCGCGCCGCCGTTGGAGGCGAGCCAGGCATTCAGCTCGGCCGTATTGCCGCTGCCGTCACATTCGACCGTCTTGTCCGAGGCCGGCGTGGTGATGGCCGGCGGAGTCGTATCGACGATCGTGAAGCGTGCCGAAGTCGAATCCACGTTGTTGCATGCGTCAGTGGCGTAGAACGTCACGTCCACATACCCTGCACCGCCGCAGGTCGGCACGAAGTTGTTCGCGTTGTAGTTGTTCGACCAGGAGAAGCTCGAGCAGATGTCGGAGGCAACCGCACCGCCGTTACCGGCAAGCCAGGCGTTCAGTTCGGTTGTATTTCCGCTGCCGTCACATTCCACAGTCTTGTTCTGTGCCTGCGTGGTGATATCAGGCGGAGTCGTGTCTACGATGGTGAAGCGTGCCGAAGTCGAGTCCACGTTGCCGCAGTCATCAGTGGCGTAGAAGGTCACGTCCACGTAGCCTGCGCCGCCGCAGGTCGGCACGAAGTTGTTCGCGTTGTAGTTATGCGACCAGCTGAAGTCGGAACAGATGTCCGTGGCAACCGAACCGGCGAAATGTGCCAGCCAGTTGTTCAGGTCGGTGATGTTTCCGTTGCCGTCGCATTCGACCGTCGTGTCCGATGCTGCCGTCGTGATCGAAGGAGGCGTCGTATCGACGATGGTAAAGCGTGCCGAAGTCGAATCCACATTGTTGCATGCGTCAGTGGCGTAGAAGGTCACGTCCACATAGCCTGCACCGCCGCAGGTCGGCACGAAGTTATTCGCATTGTAGTTGTTCGACCAGCTGAAACTGGAACAGATGTCACTGGCAACTGCACCCGCATTGCTGCTGAGCCATGCGTTGAGCTGCCCGGTGTTTCCGTTACCGTCACATTCCACGGTCTGATTCATCGCCTGCGTCGTGATAGCCGGCGGGGTCGTGTCGACGATGGTAAAGCGTGCCGTGGTCGAATCCACATTGCCGCAGACGTCGGTGGCGTAGAAGGTCACGTCCACGTAGCCTGCACCGCCACAGGTCGGCACGAAGTTGTTCGCGTTGTAGTTATGCGACCAGCTGAAGTCCGAACACACGTCCGTCGCAACCGCACCGGCGAAATGCGCCAGCCAGTTGTTCAGGTCGGTGATGTTGCCGTTGCCGTCGCATTCGACCGTCGTGTCCGAAGCCGCCGTCGTGATCATTGGCGGAGTCGTATCGACGATAGTGAAGCGAGCCGTGGTCGAATCCACGTTGTTGCAGACATCCGTGGCGTAGAAGGTGACGTCCACGTAGCCTGCGCCTCCGCAGGTCGGCACGAAGTTGTTCGCATTGTAATTATGCGACCAGCTGAAGTCGGAACACACGTCCATTGCAACCGCACCGGCGAAATGGTTCAGCCAGCTGTTGATGTCGGTGATGTTACCGTTGCCGTCGCATTCGACTGTCGTATCCGATGCCGCCGTTGTGATCGCGGGCGGAGTCGTGTCGACGATGGTAAAGCGCGCCGATGTGGAATCCACATTGTTGCAGGCGTCGGTGGCGTAGAATGTGACATCCACGTAACCGGCACCGCCGCAGGTCGGCACGAAGTTGTTCGCGTTGTAATTATGCGACCAGCTGAAATCAGAGCAGACATCCGTCGCGACCGCACCGGCGAAGTGGTTCAGCCAGTTGTTCAGGTCGGTGATGTTGCCGTTGCCGTCGCATTCCACGGTCGTGTCCGCAGCAGCCGTTGTGATGGCAGGCGGAGTCGTATCGACGATAGTAAAGCGAGCCATCGTCGAATCCACGTTGCCGCAGTCGTCGGTGGCGTAGAAGGTCACATCCACGTATCCGGCACCGCCGCAGGTCGGCATGAAGTTGTTCGTATTGTAGTCGTTCGTCCACGTCACGTCCGAACAGGCGTCCGTCGCACTGGCACCGCCATTGCTCGTAAGCCAGGCATTGAGCTGCGTGGTATTTCCATTACCGTCGCATTCCACCGTCTGGTTCGAGGCCTGCGGCGAAATGGTCGGAGGCGTCGTATCGACGATGGTGAATGTTGCGGTCGTGGAATCCACGTTGTTGCACTCGTCGGTGGCGTAGAACGTCACCGTGGCGCTTCCCGTCGCTCCGCAGAGATCGGAGAGCGAAGTGAAGTTGTTCGTCCATGTCACATTGCTGCAGATGTCACTGGCCACGGCACCGCCGTTGCCGGCGAGCCAGGCGTTCAGTTCGGCGATGTTACCGCCGCCGTCACACTCCACGGTCTTGTCCGAGGCCTGCGTCGTGATGGACGGAGGCGCCGTGTCGACAATCGTGAACGTGGCAGTGGTGGAATCGACGTTGCTGCAGTTATCGGTTGCGTAGAACGTCACCGTGGCGCTGCCCGTGGCTCCGCAGAGGTCGGAAAGCGCTGTGAAGTTGTTGCTCCAGGTGACGGAACCGCAGGCGTCTGTTGCCGTGGCTCCGCCGTTGGACGTCAGCCAGGCATTCAGGTCCGAAATGTTGCCCGATCCGTCGCATTCCACCGTCTTGTCGGAGGCGGCGGTGACGACCGGCGGCGTGGTATCCACGACGTAGATGGTCTGCGAACAGGTGTCGGCGTTGTTGTAGCTGTCCGTCGCGATCCACGTACGCGTCACACTGTACTCGTTCGGGCAGCTGCCCGGCGTGAGGTTGGTGCTGGCGATAACGATGGTCGGATTGGGATCGCAGTTGTCGGTCGCCGTCGGTGTGGTAAACGGCAGCGTTGCGGGCGCCGGACACTCGATCGTCGTATCGGCGACGCAGGCGATGACCGGCGGAGTGATGTCGCGCACGTTCACCAGCAGCGTGCAGGTGCTCGTGCAGAACGGGAACGCGAGTTCGGTGATCGTCAGCGTCAGCGTGAAGGATCCAACCGCGTTGCCGGCGTCGACACTGATCGACTGTCCGTTCGTCGCGCCGTTGATCGAGCCGTTGCCGCTGATGCTCCAGGCATACGAGTACGGACCGTTCGGAGCATTGAAGATGTTGCCCGTCGAACCGGGACAGACATCGCCGACCGGTGTGATCGAACAGACCGGAAGTGCTTTCACAGTGAACGTCTGCGTTTCGGTTTCGGTGCATCCGTAGACGTCGGTCACGGTAAGAGTCAGCGTGAAGCTGCCGGCGCTGGTCGCCGCCACGGTCACACTGTTGGTGTTCGTTGCGGACGTGATCGTGCCGTTTCCGGAAATCGACCACTGCCATGCAACGATGGAATCCTCCGGAACGGGGGAATTCACTGCAAACTGTGCGTTGTACACGTTGCCACCGGAAAGCTCACAGACGATCGAATCGCCCGCGATCGAGAAGTCGGGGATCGGGAACACGCTGACGGTACCCGAACAGCCGGAGGATGTCAGGCCGTTGGCGTCGGTCAGCGTTACCGTATAGGTACCTGCTGCCGCTGCCGGAACGACGATGTTCTGTGTCGTCGCACTGAAGCTGTTTGGACCCGACCAGAGGTAGGTATATGGCGGCGTACCCTGTGCGATACGCTGGGCGGAGAGCGTCACGCTCGTTCCGTCGCAGATTGTCGTATCAGCCGGGAAAACAGCGCATACCGGCGCCGGGATATGATTTCCAAAGGCAACATTACCCACGACGTTCGTACTGATGAGATCCACATCCCAGGAGTACGGTCCAGCCCCGGCGGCGATTCCCGCCGGCGGAGTATCGACGCCTGTAATGTCCACTCCTGTAGAGGTGTTGTCCGGATACGTCTGTACCCACTCCGAAGGCGGTGTCTGCGCAAACGCGGGAGCGGCATTCGTATATCCGGAAGCGTTACCTGTGGTGGGTGCGTTCGTCAGCTCCTCACTCACGAGGTAGATGGACTGCGGCAGCCCTGTAAGACTCCAGCTTCCGTTATTATCCGTATACACGGTATCGGAAATCGGAATATTGCCAATGACGGTTCCGATATAGATCGGCCATCCATCAAGAATGGATTCGCCGCCATCCTGCGTCTGGTTTCCGTTAATGTCATGGAACTTCAGACCGGAAAGCTGTCCTGCGGGCTGTGGCGGCACCGGAATCGGCACCGTCTTGTTTCCGACCGTCAGGTAGGTCTGACCCGAAGAACCGGACACGAAACCCGATCCGTTGCGGAAGTCGTTTGCAAAGGCCGTGTACCCGTACAGATATCCGCCCCAGCTATCCGTCGGCGGCATGTTCAGCTGCGCCTGAAGCCCGTTGCTCCAGATGAAGGTCTGTGCCAGATGAAGGTTGAAATAGATATATAACGTCGAGCTGTTCGGAACATTGTTGATTCCGCCGTAGGCGTTGATGATATCCTGGCGGGTAATGGTGAAGCAGCGCGTGCCGTCATCCGGCGCGCCGATGCCGCCACCCTGCGCCCTGTTCATCTGCGTCGTATCGACGTTCAGAAGTTTGTACCCCGACCAGGTATGCTCGGTGCCCCAGGACGTGAGGCCCTGTCCACCCTGTGCCACCTCGAGTTGGGCGCGGCTCGTCATGGGATACGCCGTTCCGATTGTATCAGAGGGCCAGCCCTGCGCATTCGAGAGCCCCGTCGCACCGATCTGCAGTCCGCGGACGAGATCGACGAAGCGGGCATCCTGGTTTCCGGCTGTAAAATCGTAGCAAACCGTTATATCAGTGAATCCCGAGTTGTTGATGTTGACGTTTTTCAGTTCTATCAGATAAGGGACCCATTCGCCCTCATTGTAGGTGTTACCGAGGTTGCCAGTGGACCAGGACAGATTCAGGCTACCGTTTCCGGTAGAGTCTGCCTTGAAGCCCTTGTAGCTTCGAACACCCCAGCCGGTCTGCGCCATTGCCGGAGCTGCGAACAGCGCCAGCAGGCAGAGAAATGCCAGGGTCCTTGTACATCGTTGCATGAGTTCTCTCCTCCTCATTGATGTGTATATGAAGATTGCATTGAAGGCCAAATCTATAGTGGTGTGAAATCGGTCGAGGCACGCCATCCTCGTGGATCAGCGTGCAATGCACTCACTGTCATCGCTCCGAAGCCGCGCTCCTCGCACATCACTGCGGTTGCAGGATGTTCGAGGGAATACTCCAGTACACACGGGTATCCTGTTCATGAAGGGCCTGGGGGCTCATATCCCTCCGGAGACAGCGATGCCGTATACCGGACATCCACCGGCGCACTGAAATACGTCATAATTCGGATATAATGACTCCCCAATATCTGTTGCCAACTGTCAAAAGTCAAGAGGCAGCAGATATTTTTTTACTCCCGAGAACAATACGTACGATTATCGGACGATCGCCATTTTCAACACAGACCTGCTGGCCCCGGCTTCCAGAATGCAGTAATAGACTCCTGGGGACAGTCCGGCAGCGTGCAACTCAATGACGTGCTGTCCTGCTGCTTTCGTCTCGCCGTCGACAGGTCGCGAAACCTCATGGCCAAGCACGTCTGTGATTCTCAGCGTCACGTTCTCGCGTGCCGGCAGATTATAGTGGATTGTGGTTGATGGGCTGAATGGGTTCGGATAGTTCTGATCAATGGTCGGCCGGTTGGCCGCTGGAGGCGACGTCGCTATCCCGGTGACCTCTGTATCACGCCGGAAGAAGCCCTGCCAGTTGAGGCGCGCGAACAGGCGTCCGCTGGGATCGATGACGATTTCATCCACAAGATTATCCGGCAGCCCGTCGTTCATCTGATACCAGTCGTCGGACTGCGTGTCATAGTACAAAACGCCACTGGCAGTGGTGGAGAGATATACATCCCCATCCGGAGCACAGGCGATACTTGTCACGACAGTCTCGATAAAATTGCCGAAACGTGTCCATGTGTCACCCTGGTCGGTACTCACAAATACGCCATCATAGGTACCCGCCATCAAACCCCTGGGACCTGCGGCCAGAGAAGTAATCGTTGATACCGTCAGGCCGTTTGTGCACTTCTCCCATGTTTCACCATTGTCGGTAGACCGAAACATCCCCTCCTCCTGAACGCCGGTATAGAGATTACCATAGGCCGTGAAAAAGCAATTGATACGTACCTCGGCGAGCGGACCACCAAGCTCCTGCCACTGTTCCGTCCCCGGTGGCAGGTGATAGTGCGGTCTGTCGTTCAGAACCACGAACAGATGTCCATCCGGGGCAACACCAAGGACACGAAAACGCGGTCTGTCCAGTCCCTGATTTTTTATCGTCCAGTGCGCCCCACCATCGGTGGAAACGAACACTCCATTGAATTCACGAGTGCAGTAAAGTGTTCCTGTCGATCCAACGGCGAGAAGCTTCGGTGTGTAATCGATGGTATCAAGTGCGTTCCAGCTGCGGCCGCCATCCGTGCTTTTCATCCATGGCCAGTAGTAGGGTGATGCATGCAGGGCACCCTCGTCATCGATGAGAATATCCGGGACGCGGAAATTCGTGATCCCCTCATTCGAGATGGTCCAGGTAACACCGTCGTCGCCTGAACGCAGGACGCCCGATCCGTCCACCGCGGCAAAGAGCGTCCCATCGGACGCGGCGTAAAGGCAACGCACGCCAGAACGACTCGGTGGAAGCAGTTCTTCCCATTGCCCACCATTATCCGTCGTCCGCAAGATTTCGCCTGTGTACATTCCTGCGAAGATGTCCCCGTCTGCCGTGAGGAGAAACGCGTTGACCCGCGGCCGGTCCAACGCGCCGTTCCGCGCCTCCCAGATCGTTCCGTTATCAGTAGATATGTAGATGGAATCCAGCCATCCGGCCGTTACCATGGTCATCCCTCGTCTTGCGATACTCAGAACGCGCTTGTTCTCGAATACCTGATCGGCGAGGGTCCAGTTCGTCATGCCATCAGTCGACTTTCGGATACCCGCATTGTTCGTACCGGCAAATACTTCGTCGTTCGCGCCGATACAAAGCGACAATACCTGCGCACCTTCGGTCCCGATATCGATAGCTGTCCAGGTGGCCCCATGATCCGTGCTGCGGAACAGTCCCTGACGGCCACCAGCGTAAACGATTCCCGCACTGGTCTCGGCAAACGTGAGGACAAACCCATCAAAAATTTGCTCAATGTGTTCCCAGTGAGCGGCACCGTCCCTCGAGAGCATGACCCCCTGGGATACTGCCGCGAGGACGAATCCATTGGATAGTTGTACGAGATCGTATACGGTCATCCCCGATATCCCATCGAACTGCCAAGTGATGCCACCATCCGTGGAACGATACAACCCACCGTACAACGCACCGGCGAGCATTGTTTGTTCATTCAACTCGAACAGCGACTGAATACTGCCACCATTGAGGCCGTCAACCGGCTTCCATGAATTCATCACCTGACCATCGGTATCAATCCATGTCAACATCAGGAGCATACCGGCAACCGCCATCCATTTTCTGTTCTTCATCATCCACCTCCGTGCATAGGGGTGCGACACGCCGAGCAGCCACCGGGCTACAGCGCTCATCGTGTCAGATTATCGGATATCAAGGTATTGTGTGCACTGGACGATACGCATCGCGAAATTGAAATGCAATACGCCGCAGCACAATGGGGCACATCGTCACTGCGTAATATGAGAAAGGGCGTCCCTCATCTATGGGACGCCCTTTCCGGACCTGCGTTGACGACGTGTTGTTAAACTACCTGAGCAGCAGCATCAGTCGATCCTTGACGAATTCGGTATCGGAGATCAGGGATTTCGCATGCATGCGGTAGATGTAACTTCCCGAGGTCACTGTACCACCATACTGCGCGTTGGCATCCCAGGTTACGTGATGTACGCCTCCAGGGACCTCCTTGTCGACAAGCGTGGTGATCACCTGTCCGAGAGTATTGATGACACTGAGTCTGACGTGGCTCAGCTCCGGCACATAGTACCGAATCGTGGTTGTCGGGTTGAAGGGATTCGGATAGTTCTCGTAGAGCTCGTAGCCGTTGTCTTCGGCGACAGGTGCGGCTGCACCTCCGGCCTGATCCTTCGAGAAGATTGTCACACTGCAGAACGCCTCGCATGAGCTGTTGTTCGGATCATTCGAGGTCCAGTTCGCATCCCGAACACGCACTGTGATCGTTCCGCTGAAATTGCACGGAACGTCGATGCTCGGAGTCGTGGTCTGGAACGGCATCCACAGATAGCTGTACCCGGGTGTTCCTCCATTCACTAGGGCCGTCACGGTCCGCACACCATTGATGCAGTCCGAAACATCACACAGCACCTCGAGAGGCGGGGGTTCGACGACGACGACCGTCGCTGTATCCTGGCATCCATTGGCGTCGGTGATGATGAACGTATGCGTTCCCGCACCTCGGACAAAGGTACCAATCCCGCTGTATGGCGGTGTCCCGCCCCATGCCGTCACAGTGATGGTGGTCGTACCGCCATGACAGAGAATGGGCGTTGCACTGGCCGCGGCATAGAGTGCCGGCGGAGCCGTTACGGTTGCCTGGACGGTATCGGCGCAGCCATTCGCATCTGTCACGATGAAGGTATACGTTCCGGGCGAGCGCCAGAAATAACCAGTACCGATGTACGGCGGAGTGCCACCGGAGGCCGTGATGCGAATCTGCGAGCTGTCGTAGCTGCAAGACGCGGGCGGAGCCGTGGCGACCGCCGCGAGTTCAGGTGGTTCCGTAATGGTGATTGTCACCGTCACCTTGCAGCCTCTCGAGTCGCCTACCACGAAATGATGCGTGCCCGCACCCCGCAGGTAGGTTCCCGTTCCGGTGTATGGAGGAGTACCGCCTGAAGCCATCACCGTGACGATGGATTCCTCACCGAAGCACTGAATCGGCGTGGCTGAAACGGTTGCCTGAAGCATGGGAGGATTGTCAAGCGTGATCGAAGTGGTATCCGAACACCCATTGGCATCCGTGACGACGAAGGTGTACGTTCCGGGTCCTCGGCTGAAGGATCCAATTCCGCTGTATGGTGGGGTGCCGCCGGTTGCCGTTACCGTAACCGTTGTACTATCGTCGTTGCAGACAATCGGTAGGGCATCGGCGATCGCCGCGAGAGGTGGCGGCTCCGTGATGTTGACTTCAACAGTGTCGGTACAGTTGTTCGCATCCACCACGACAAAGGTGTGAGTACCTGCTCCGCGGATGAAGGTGCCAACGCCACTGTATGGCGGAGTGCCGCCCCAACCTGTCACCGTAATCGTGGTCGTGCCTCCGTAACAGAGAATGGGTGTGGCATTAGCCGCGGCGTAGAGTGCTGGCGGACCAGTAATCGTGACCTGCACGGTCTCCTGGCAGTTGTTGGCGTCCGTCACCGTGAAGGACCAGGTGCCCAATCCGCGATAGAAACTGCCTGTACCGGAATACTGCGGTGTGCCACCCGAAGCAGTGACCGTCACCAGTGCACTGTCGCGGCCACAAGCCAGCGTCGGCGCCTGTGCGTTCACGATGAGCTGCGGAGGTTCGTTAATCGTGATGCTGGCCGATGCCGGACAGCCGTTGGCATCCGTGATCGCAAAGGTGTGCGTCCCTGCCCCGCGGCTAAATGAACCTGTACCGGCATAGGGTGGGATTCCTCCGGAGGCAGTCACCGTCACCGTGGAATTCTCTCCGAAACAGCGCACCGGTGTGGCGTTGAGACCGATTGCCACCAGCGGCGGTTCGCTGAGCGACAGTGATGCCGAGTCGGAGCACCCGTTGGCATCGGTGACGACATATGTGTAGCTGCCAGACCCGACGGTGAAATTACCCGTTCCGGAGTACGGCGGCGTTCCTCCCGTGGCTGTGACCGAAATTGTGGTCGTCTCTCCGTTGCAGAGAATCGGAGGAGCCGAGGCGAGAACGACGAGCTGTGCCGGCTCCGCTATGGTGATGGTTTCCGTAACCGAACAGTTCATGTCATCGGTGACAGTAAAGCTGTACGTGCCGGCAGAACGAGTGTATGTGCCGGTACCCGTGTATGGCGGTGTTCCACCAACAGCTGTCACGGTCACGGTGGACTGATCACCGTTACAGAGTATCGGTGTTGCAGATGCCGTGACGATGAATTGCGGAGGCTGGGAAATTGTCACCGTCGTCTGCGCGGTACAGCCGTTCGCATCTGTCACGGTCAGGGTATGCGTCCCGGCGCCGTGGCTGAATGTACCGGTCCCGCTGTATGGCGGCGTGCCGCCAGACGCTGTGACCGTGACGGACGCGGTGCTGCCATGGCAGAGTATCTGTGTGGCGCTGGATGCCGCAACGAGCAATGGCGGATCGGTGAGTGTCAGGGAGAGCGTGTCCGAACAGCCGTTCACATCCGACACGATATAGGTGTACGACCCTGCACCGACGGTGAAGCTTCCGGTGCCTGTGTATGGAGGCGATCCACCGGCTGCAGTCACCGAGACGGTCGTTGTTCCGCCCTGACACATGATGGCCGGAGCATTGAGGGAGGCGGTCATGACGGAAGGATTCGCGAGAGTGATGGTCTTGGACGCACTGCAATTCTTTGCATCGGTGACAGTGAATCCGTGCATGCCCGCACTCCGTGTGAACGTACCGGTTCCGGAGTACGGCGGGGTGCCGCCCGTGGCCGAGACGGTCACGACGGAAACATCACCGTTACAGAGGATCGGCGTCGCATTCACGGTAATGAGAAGCGGCTGCGTCGGACCGGCCACCGTGATTGTCGTCGATGCGGAACAGCCGTTCGCATCCGTTACGGTCATGACCTGAGGTCCGGTCCCGCGATGCTGGGTTCCCGTTCCCGTGTAGGGCGGCGTTCCACCGCTGGCGGAGACCAGCACGGCGGCCGTGCCACCATAGCAAAGAACGCTTTGCGCCAGGGCGGTCACTGTGAGAAGTGGGGGCTCGGTCAGTGTGAGTGACACGGTATCCGCACATCCGTTGACATCAGACACGATATAGGTGCTGCTGCCGGCGCCTGCCGAGTAATTGCCGACACCCGTGTACGGTGGTGTACCGCCATTGGCCGAAACCGACACGGTGGTGCTTCCGCCATTGCACTGGATGGCCGGTGCGCTGACAGATGCCACAAGCGCCGGCGGCGCCGATATCGTGATCGGAGCAGACATCACGGCACAGTTATTCGCATCCGTCACGGTGAAATAATGTGTTCCCGCACTGCGTGTAAATGTGCCCGTTCCACTGTAAGGCGGAGTTCCCCCGCTCGCGGTAACGGTCACCAGAGCCGTGCTGCTGTTGCAAAGCACCTGGGCGGCGTTCACCGCGATACTTAGCTGCTGCGTCGGACCGCTGATCGTCACAGACGTCGAAGCGGTGCAACCATTGGCATCGGTCACGTTGATGGCATGCGTACCAACCCCGAGCTGCTGCGTTCCTGTGCCCGTATACGGCGGAGTTCCACCGGTCGCGCTCACTGTCACCGCGGTCGTGCCGCCAAAGCAGGAAACACTGGAGGCGTGCGCGGTCACACTCAATGCAGTCGAGGGCTGAGTCAGTGTGACAGTTGTGGATGCCGTGCATCCGTTCGCGTCCGTCACGGAAAAGCTGTGCGCACCTGCGCTGCGGGAGAACGTCCCTTCGCCTGTATAGGGTGGCGTACCACCGGATGCAGCGACAACCACGCTCGCGGTCCCGTTGTAACACTGGATCTGCTGCGATGCATTCGCTGCAATAGTGAGGAGTGGCGGCTCTGTAATTGTGACTGTCTCTGTCGCGGTACAGCTGTTTGCATCGGTAACGGAAAAGGTATACGTCCCAGCTGATCGCGTGAACGTGCCAATCCCGGAGTACGGAGGCGTTCCGCCGGTGGCGCTCACGGTAACCGTGGCATCGTCTCCGGCACAATCAATGGTCGTCGCGGACACATTCACGTTCAGCACAGACGGAGCACGGACCGTCACGCTCGCGAGAGCGATGCAGTTGTTCGCATCCGTGATATTGAACGTATGCGTTCCCACTCCACGGTTAAATTTCCCGGTACCCTTGTATGGAGGTTTCCCACCTATCGCGGAAACTGTGACTTCAGCCATGCTTGTACCACACAGTACCGAGGTTGCACTGGCCTGGGCAACGAGTTGCGAAGGTTCCATGATCGTTACCGTGGCACTACTTTGACATCCGTTCGCGTCCGTGACCGTGAAGGTGTGTGTGCCCGCATGTCTCAAGAATGTCCCAGTTCCGGAATATGGTGCTGCTCCGCCTGTTGCTGCAACGGTGACCGGCGTCTTGTTGCCCGCGCAGAGAATTGGGAGTGGTGTCGCGACGACACTGAATCCTGTCACTGTTACATGGTAGGGACACATGACTGTCTGCAGTCCGTCACGTACGTTCACCGTGATCGTGTATTCGCCAGGCCCGCTCCCGGAGTTGACCACAACGTTCTGGCCCGTCGGCGATCCTACGATGTACGCCCCGCTGGTATTGTCGGAAAGCGACCAGGTGTACGAAAGTCCTCCCTGTGAGGAATTGTACGAATAGGTGTTTTCGCTTCCGGCGCACACGAGTCCGAGTCCGGAGGTGTTGCATGAGATGCTGGTTCTGATATCCGCGCTCTTGATCTGGTTGTCCTGGCTGCCCAGGGCATTGCCGTCAAGTTTGGCGAGTTTGAAATGATACGGCCCACCATTAATACTCCCTGCACCATAGCCGCTTCCATACCCGATTCCCGAACCCGCTCCGGACACATCCATTCCCATCGCAAGGTGCCCTGCCAGTTCGATCAGAACATCGCTCGACGACGATGTCCACGTCAATGTATAGAGGGCGGTGGCATCCGAGCCCGTCGTGTAGCCGTTGAACGTCAGTGTGGCCGACGATATGGCTTTGTCACCATAAATCATGAGCTCACGGTTTCTGAAACGCGCTTCATAGGCCTTGATGCTTCCTGTGATGCTATGTCCGAGCAGACTGCCCATGTCGTCAGGCATGATGACCGGATACGCATGCGGTCCATTCCGGACGGAGGTGCAGCTCTGTTCCATCGATTTGGGCGGCCCGATATCCGCCCCGCAGGGATTGAGATCATGGAGAATCGTCGGTCCGACGATCGCAATCGCCGATAATGTTGCCTGATCATACGAGGTGAGAAAATCATAGGCATGCCTGCCGCTCTTCGTTGCCTTATGGCTGAAGGTCAGGCTGTGCTCGTTTCCACGCGTAGATGCAATATTCGTGAAGAAGATGCGCTGTGGAACAGACATCCCTTCGTAGTAGACTGAGTTGTTCTGCTGAAGGATGGACTGTCTCCAACGCACCTCTCCCAGCGTAAACTGGCTGTCGTCATTCGCGGCCTGGCGAAAATCGACGCGCAGGGGCTGAGCATTGGCGGTAAACACAGTGCTCAGCAGGAGAAAAATTATTACCGGTGCAAAGGGTAGGTTCGTTTTCATGATGCACCATATATCATTGTGAAACTTCTGACATCGCCGTCACGCACACGAGCGGACAGACTACGGGAATACAACGACAAGCTAACTGGCGCACCTTACAGACAGTTTAACGTAGCATTACAGTATGCTTTCAGAACCATTACAGTTTTGTAAGGCAGCGAATTGTTTCCCTAAGTCCTGCATTATCAACACCCCTTATTTCCTCAATAATATTGCGCCAACTGCACAAAGGTGCGGAGCCGCTCCTCTATATATACCTGTTTGAGGCGGCGTACAGCTTTCATGCACACTTCTCTCCATATTATGGACCGTCATACTCCCTATCGACTGCACCTGGCTGGGTGTACGAATACACTACACCCAGGGTGTTTTCATTACCAGGTTGAAAGGTTTTCCCAAAAATATTTTAAGAAAATGCATGCGTTTTTTTTCCTCCCGGCTGAGGAAAAAAAACTTCGTGAGGCGGGTTGTACGTATCAACTACTGCAACAGGATCATTTTCCTGTGCAGAACTGGAGATTGATGAATTCGCGCTTCGTTATCGTCAACCATCAGCCGATAAAAATAGACCGCTGAAGGAAGTGCTCGCGCGTCAAAGAGTACGGAGTGTGAACCAGCGTTGCGCGATTCATTGTCCACCAGGCGCGCGACCTCACGTCCCAGCGCATCGGTCACGATAAGGGAGACGGTCAATGGACGCGCAAGCTCGAAACTGATCGTCGTACCGGGGTTGAAGGGGTTCGGGTAATTTTGATGCAGAATGCAGGAAGGAGGAAGCGGCTGTTGCTGGTTGCCTGCTGAGAGCAATCCGTCTCCGTCGGTTTTCAAGAAATACAGATCGTAATAATGATCCGGCACAAACGATTCAGACCTCCCGACAACTGCAAACCCGCCATCCGACGTCGGCAGCACCCATGTGCCGCCGTCGCTCTCTTCGCCTCCGAAGTACCGGGTCCACAGCGCATCGCCCTCGCTGTCGAAACGGACGAGATAGACATCATAGTCGTTGGTTGTCCCGGAGGCCCCTCCACCGACGACGACATAGTCGCCATTCGTCAACTGACGGGCATGTGCGAAACTGTTTCTGTGTTCATCTCCAAAGACCGTCATCCACTCTACCGCCCCTTGCGCGTCCGTCTTGATCAGAAGTCCGTTTTCACTGGCCTCGCCCAGTGACTGCGTAATTCCCACGAGGAGAAATCCACCGTCCTGCGTGGCGAGCACATGGTTGGCACGGTCATATCCCTCCTCTCCATAGGTGCGAGTCCACAGCGTATCGCCGAAGGCGTCGGTGCGGACCAGATACACGTCTCCCGTCAGATCCAGGAAGGACTCCGTGTACCCGGTAAGCAGGTATCCACCGTCGGCTGTCTGCAGCACGGTGCTGCCCAGGTCCATCCCTGCACCCCCGTAGGTCCGCGCCCAGAGGGAATCCCCGGACTGGTTCACCTTCATTAAATAGAAATCCCGTGAACCGGCACCGTACGAGATCGTGTACGCAAAGACGATGTAGCCACCGTCATCGGTGGCCTGGATGGAGTGCACATACTCGTACTCGGGACCGCCATACGTCTGTGTCCACAACACATCCCCCTGCTCATCGATCCGCACGAGGTAGATTTCATAGTTCCCCGGACGGATGGATTTGGAGGCAATGCCAAGCACATACCCACCATCGGTCGCCCGGGTCATCGATACACCGGAATCGAAATCATCTCCGCCATACGTGCGTGTCCAGAGAG
>PKTF01000002.1 GCA_002869275.1 Ignavibacteria bacterium
AAACAGCTGCTGGTTGGTGATCGGAACGATGAAATAGCGCGTCTCGGCCTCTCGGAGGTATTCCCCTTTCCAGTTCGCCCCGAAGGTCGCATCGTTATCCCAAGGGAATATTTCGTAAAGACCTGAATCAGGATTTCGATACAGAAAGAGATTCTTGGTGATGCTGTCGAATCCAGAAATAAAAAACTCGACTGCGAAAAAATCGAGGACCTGAAAAACATCGACGACTCGCTCTATCCCCTGCACGAAGTCTCGCGGTGACCAGTACCAGAGTCTGGCAAACAAGTACTGTAAATCGCAATAGTCGGTGGTATCGCCGATCTTCTGTTCCCAGCTTCTTCTGAGATCCGGACAGCGCAGCAGGGGAGCCATTTTCGCACCGTGATCCACACCCTTGAAGAGTGCGCCAGGCTCGCGGTGATGACGTTCGAGAAAGTGTTTATCTATCTCCTCCACCGAGAGAAACACGCCCATATATTCGTCGTTTACGACAAGACTCACGTGTTCGGTGTGCGGGGCAGGCCGGTCCAGGAAACTGAACAGCCCCATCGCGAGGTGATTTCGCATCAGAGACGAGTCACGATACTCTGCATTGAGGTTGAGCTTCGAAACACGAAACATGTTATTGTCGTCGGAGAAACTGATTTTCCAGCTTTTTTTCGGGACCAGTCGGGCTGATGTCCCGCGGAAGCGCACCTCGCATTCACTACTCCAGTCACCGGACCGGAATGTTGCGGGGACATACTCATCGAGGTACGGATTAGCGTACAGGCGTTCAAGCTCGACGGCCTCGATCTGCAGTCTGTATACCGGCAGAGTGAGAGGAGAGTGCTGACTGAGTGTCTCTCCCGACATCAGCGACAGGAGAAGCGCGATGATCCCGATTCGCATCATCCAATCCTCTTTATCGTATGTGAACGACATCGTAGCTCGACCTGCATTGATTCTGTTTGTGGCGATGGAAGATCGCGCAGGCATGTTTCTGTGTTAGACACCTCAGATGGATGAAGATTCCCTCGTAGTGCATGTCCCGTCTCCTGCTGTTGTCACAGGTACACACAGTCCTGGACATCGAATCATCGAACGACCAGCATGGTGGAGATGACTGTGTCGCCGAGATCCAGGTGGGCGATATACGATCCTGATGTGAGGTCCACCACATCAAGTTCCGAAAAATTTGTCCCGGGGATGATCTGCATCCGCTCTGTTTTTCGTACTCTTCCCAGCATATCAACAATTCTCAGCACGGCGTCACCACCTCTTGAAGAAGTGATGCGCACGTTGACACAGCCGGTGCGGGGTGCTGCAGGATTCGGGTACAGTTTGATTTGGAAGTCCTGTGGAAGCTCAGGCGCCCGGTCCGTACCTAACGTCATGCCCACGGCTTCACCACAGATGCGTGCCCCGAGCAGATGCCATTGAAACGTACCGAGCTCCCAGGTGTTACTGATGCTGCTGATCATTCCGATGTCCTCAGCAAGAGTATCGGTGTGGCCGTAATGGTGCCCAACATCACTGCTCACGCAGACGACCCGCCGCTTGCCATACAGGTCAATCTCTGCGATTCGGACGATTACTCCCGTGGGCGTCAGATCGCCATAGTCCGGTGTTGCTGTGTATGCTATTCCCGATCCCGGAGAAATAACACCTGAATCTGTTTCGCAGAACCAGCGCGCCAGGTCAGTATGGATGCTTCCCCCGGTTCCATACCGTGGTATACCGGGCAAAGCGAACCATCGGTACAGCGTGCCGTCGATTATTGTGTCCTGCCGAAGATGCGCTCTCGCAGTACCGGTCCACCCGCTTTTCTTCAATTCATATTCGTAGACGTTGTCCTCACAGATGGGGAAAAGACGGACCCTCCGACGACTGCGATTATATTTCACTCCAGCCACCACAGCACTCTCAAGAAAGGCCGGCGGGAGTCCGTCCATCTCCTCGAAAATTACTCCGAAACGATCTGCCACGGTGAGGCGACCCCGCTCGCTGAAAAGAGAAAATGCGCGGACTGTATCGGAAAAAAGGGTGGTATCGAAACGGGCAGAGACCTCCCACCACACGCCGTTGATGCGGACGGAGTCTGTCGCGGGGACAAACGCGGGATAGTACTCCCGAGGGGCAGAGGAACCGAAGTAGTCCAGCGGATCGTAGACCACCATGCATTCTTCGTTATACGTGATCTCGATGCTGCGAGATTGCCGGCC
>PKTF01000060.1 GCA_002869275.1 Ignavibacteria bacterium
ACTGCCTTCGCAGCTTATTTCTTCTTCGCCGACTTCTTGGCTTTCTTCTTTTCCACCTTGCGGGGATTCTGCAGGGCGGCGCGGGCGGCTGCCAGGCGTGCGATGGGCACGCGGAACGGCGAGCAGCTCACGTAGGCCAGACCGATGTCGTGGCAGAATTCGACAGAAGCGGGTTCGCCGCCATGTTCGCCGCAGATACCGAGTTTGATGTCTGGACGCGTTTTGCGGCCCTCGACCACGGCATGCTTCATCAGGAAGCCGACGCCGTCCTGGTCGATGCTTTCGAATGGATCACGTGCGTAGATGTCGTTCTGCACGTAGGCGGGGAGGAAGCGGCCTGCGTCGTCGCGGCTCACACCGAGAGTGGTCTGGGTCAGGTCGTTGGTTCCGAAGGAGAAGAATTCGGCGACTTCCGCGATCTCGGCGGCCGTGATGGCGCCACGCGGAATCTCGATCATCGTGCCGACGAGGTAGTCGAATTTGATCTTCTTGGCCTTCATCACCTCACCGGCGACGCGGCGCACGATCTCTTCCTGCAGCTTCAGCTCCTTGACGTTGCCGACGAGCGGGATCATGATTTCAGGGAAGGCTTTGATACCTTTCTTACGCACGTTCGCTGCGGCTTCGAATACCGCGCGGGCCTGCATTTCGGTGATCTCGGGATACATGACGCCAAGTCGGCAGCCGCGGAAACCGAGCATCGGATTGAACTCGTGCAGGGCCTCGACGCGCTCCTTGATCTTGGCGGCGGAAATCCCCAGCTCATCGGCGATTTCCTTCTGACCCTTTTCGTCATGCGGAAGGAATTCATGCAGCGGCGGATCGATGGTGCGGATGGTCACCGGACGCTTGCCCATGGCCTTGAAAATGCCTTCGAAGTCCTTCCGCTGCAGCGGCAGCAGTTTGGCTAGCGCCTTGCGGCGGCCTTCGACGTCCTCGGCGAGAATCATCTCGCGCATCGGACCGATCTTGCCTTCGCCGAAGAACATGTGCTCGGTGCGTGTCAGACCGATACCCTCGGCACCGAACGCAACGGCGTTCTGGCTCTGATCGGGCTGATCGGCGTTGGTGCGGACGTTGATCTGGCGAACGGCGTCGGCCCATTTCATGATGCGATCGTACATCTGGAAGACAGGAGCCTTTTTCGGATCCAGCGTCTTGTCGATGAGGACCTGCAGCACTTCACTGGGCCTGGTCGGGATGTTTCCGAGCATCACTTCGCCCGTGCTTCCGTCGAGGGAGATATAGTCACCTTCCTGGATGACTTCCTTGCGGCCTTCAACGCGCATCTCGCGCTTCTTGTAATCGATTTTCAGAGTCTCACAGCCGGCGACACAGACTTTGCCCATCTGACGTGCGACCAGCGCGGCATGGGAGGTCATACCACCACGCGCGGTGAGAATACCTTCCGAGGCGTCCATGCCTTCGATATCCTCGGGCGAGGTCTCGATGCGGACGAGGATGACGGGATCGCCATACTTGGCGAACTGCACGGCGTCTTCGGCGTTGAACGCAACACGGCCGGAAGCGGCACCCGGACCGGCATTCAATCCCTTCGTGAGAAGCTGGTCGGCCTTGATGGCATCCTGCTTGTCCTTGCTGCCGAAGATCGGGCGCAGGAGCTGGTTGAGCTGATCGGGATGGATGCGCATCAGCGCCTCTTCCTGTGAGATCAGTTTTTCCTTCACCATGTCCACTGCGATTTTGATCGCGGCGAACGCGGTGCGCTTTCCAACGCGGCACTGCAGCATGTACAGCTTTCCGTCCTGGATCGTGAACTCGATGTCGAGCATGTCACGGTAATGCTTCTCGAGCTTCTTGCGGAAGGCGAGCAGTTCCTTGTACGACTTCGCGTCCTTGTCCTTGAGCTGGATAATGGGCAACGGCGTGCGCGTACCTGCTACGACGTCCTCGCCCTGCGCATCCATGAGGAACTCACCGTAGAAATAATTGTCGCCCGTGGCGGCGTCACGCGTGAATGCCACGCCCGTACCGGACTTTTCACCCATGTTGCCGAAGACCATCGACTGAATATTAACCGCGGTACCCCATTCGTCGGGAATGCCGTTGAGTTTGCGGTACACGTTGGCGCGGGGATTGTTCCAGGAGCTGAACACGGCGCCGATGGCTCCCCACAGCTGCTCCTCGGGATCGTTCGGGAAGTTCTTGCCGGTTTCACGCTTGATGGCGGCCTTGAACTCTGCGACGAGTTCTTTCAGGTCCTCTGCCGTCAGATCGATATCGAGTGTAACGCCGCGCGCTTCCTTCTTGGCTTCGAGAATTTCTTCGAAGGGGTCGATGTCGTCCTTGGTCTTGGGCTTGAGGTCGAGCACGACGTCGCCGTACATTTGCACGAAGCGGCGGTAGGAGTCGTACGCGAAGCGCTCGTTGCCCGAACGGTCGATCAGACCCTTTACGGTCGTGTCGTTGAGACCGAGGTTGAGAATGGTATCCATCATTCCCGGCATCGAGGCGCGCGCACCGGAACGGACGGAAAGCAGAAGCGGATTTTTCGGATCACCGAATTTCGCCTTCATGTCGCGTTCAATTTTACGAAGGGCTTTCGCGACCTGGTCTTTCAGCTGCGTGGGATACTTCAGCTTGTTGTCGTAAAAATAGGTGCAGACATCAGTCGTGATCGTGAAGCCGGCAGGTACGGGAAGTCCGATGTTTACCATCTCGGCGAGGTTTGCACCCTTGCCGCCGAGCAGGTTTTTCATTTCGGCCTTGCCATCGGCTTTCTTGCCGCCGAAGAAGTACACGTACTTCTTGCCGCTCACGCTTTTCTTCGCGCTGGTCTTGGCTTTGGATTTCTATTTGGCCATGAAGGTCCTCCAAATGAAGTTCAATAGGTTTTGTATGTATCATCGTCACACTCATTTTCCCGGCAACTGCCTCCCGCCGCGATTCGCCAGAAATCAAGCAATCTTACAAAGATAGGGAAATAACGGAAGAAAGGGTAGATGCGGAATGTGAGGATTCTGTTTTTGGTGATGAACGTCTTCCATTGCGGCCGTTTTCGTCATATTGGTGACATTGCAGATACGAAATAAAGCAGAACGCCGCTCCATGGAATGAAGCGGCGTTCATGCGACGAAGGATTATCGATTATTTGAGAAGCAGCATTTGCTGCGTCATGACGCTGCCGCCGCTGCGCAACTGGTACATGTAGGAAGCACCCGGCAGGTTCCCCGCATCGAAGGTCACATGATGTGACCCGGCGTCGCGGTACTCCTGCACGAGAGTGGAAACCACGCGTCCCAGCATGTCATGCACGGTCAGTTCCACGTCGGCGGCTTCGGGAAGCGTGAAACGGATGGTGGTCGTGGGATTGAAGGGGTTCGGGTAGTTCTGCTCCAGAACCGGGGCTGCGGGCAGAGGAGCCTCCGCGGTATTCTGCGGAGAGGCCTTCGGTCCCCAGGACTGCGCAAGTACGAACGGACCGGTCAGATCCATAACGCCGGTCACCTCAACGCTGTTGTTGAACACGTTGGATGTGCCGCCAAGGTTGACGAACAGGTTGTACGGGCGATGCCAGACCGAGAGCAGCGAGGGATTCGTGATCATCGGCATGGCCTCGGTGTTCGTGTAGTACAGGCGCAGGTCCACGTCGGGACTGCTGGAGTTACTTGACAGAGTGAACACACGCTGCACGTACAGCATGCGCTGCAGACCACGGGGGAGCGAACAGGGCTGCATCGTAATATTGAAGCTCGAAATCGGTCCGGCGTTGCTCTTTACCTCCGCGATGAGATGACCTTCAGAGTTGGTGAACGGCGTCCAGCCAGAGCCGACAGCCTTGGTGACAGATACCGAACCCAGCGGCTCGATCTGGATGGTCACGGTGAAGGTGTACGGACTGTTGATGGCGTCGGCCATCGTCACGGAGTTGTATCCCGTGATGGTGATGAAACGCGTATGCGAGTATCCCTGCAGGTAGCGGGGATCCACTGAGAAGAGCAGAGCATCACCTTCAAAGCCGGTATTCGTGATCAAGGTAATCTCCGGAGCGGTGGTGGTGGCCATCCACTGCAGCTTACCGTTGGCAAAGTTGCCACCGCTGTTGTTGATGATGACCGAACGCGTCACGATGACTTTCTGCTTGCACGCGGAAGAAATCACTGTCACCGGGGTGACCGGATCGATTTCCACACGCGGAACCACGGTGAAATCCGCTGTGCATCCCGTCTGGTTGTTGTCTTCATCCGACACTGTAAAGGTGATCGTGTGGGTGCCGACGCCCACGATCGTTCCCGCGATGGGATTCTGCACGATGGTGAGATTCGCCGGCAGGGTGCAGTTATCGGATGCGATGAGCTGCGGGATGAGGTTGGGTACCATGCCCTCGTTCTGAGGATCTCCCTCTACTTCGACATCCGCCGGACAGCTGGAGATCACAGGTGCTTCCTTGTCAATTACCGTGATGGTCTGGACAGCGAACGCCGAGTTGCCGGAACCATCGGTCGCAGTCCATGTGACCAGCGTGCTGCCCTTCGGATAGGTGCCTGGCGCATTGTTGCTGATCTGTATCGGATGGGGACAGTCATCTGTGGCAGAGGCCTTTCCGATCGCGCTGCCCGGATCCGTCCACGTACAGAGGCCAGGATCGGTCTGGAAGGTCATGTTTGGCGGGATGGTGATGACCGGGGGAGTGATATCGGGATTCAGGGTGATCAGGACGTTGTCCACATCCGTACCACCGCGGCCGTCGTCGACGGTCAACTGCAGCGAATAGCTGCCGGGGAGCAGCGTGATCGATGCGACGGCGGTGCTGCCGAACGGAGTACCGTTGAGGCTCCAGGAAAAGCGGAGTTTGTCGTTTTCCGGATCGGAGGAGGCACTGCCGTCGACGGTCACCAGGATGCCGGTGGGCAGAATACAATCAAAGGTCTGGTCCGGACCGGCTTCGGCTGTCGGGGGATCGTTGATCTCCACCACACGGATATCCCGGGAAACAGTGTTGCTGCCGAGAGCTCCATCGCTGACGGAGAACGTCACCGTGCGGGTCGAGGTGGAAGGAAGAATTGTGTTCGTGTTCTGATAGGTCACGCTGCGAAGAGCCGCCTGGTAGTTGGCCTTTGTATCGCTGCCGGTGAGCGTAAGCACACCGCCCGCGAAACTGCCGCTGATCATCGCCGTGTTGGTGAAGAACAGCATATCTTCGCTGGCCACATAATTGCTGCTGATACTTACCGTCGCTCCTTCGATGTGCGTATCGTCGACATCGGAAACCGTGACACTGTTCGTGATCTGGATGGCGGGACTGTCTTCATTAAACGTCAGTCCCGCGGCTTCGATACCGGCGAGGACTGGGGCGTCGTTCACGGCATTCACGGTAAGGACGAACGTGTCGGACGCACTGAGCGCACCGTCGCTCACGGTAACGGTGACCGTCGTCGTACCGGACTGATCAGCCGCGGGCGACAGGGTGATGGTGCGCGCGGCGCCGCTTCCGCCGAGAGCAATGTTGGCGTTGGGCAGCAGTGTGGTATTGCTCGAGGTGGCGGTGACCGTCAGCGAAGCCGCTGCAGTCTGGGCATCGCCGACAGTGAAGCCGATGGCCGCGGTCGGCGTGTCCTCGTTGGTGGAGGTGTCCATGATATCGGAGATGGTCGGGGCCGTGTTGCCTGCACCGGTGCCCTTGATCGAGATGTTGTCGATCCAGTTCTGACCGCCGCTGACGGGATTCGATCCGTCTGCCCCGGTGTTCGAGGTCATGATCCAACGCAGGTACAGCGTCGCCTGGTTGTCGCAGGCCGTGGGCAGTGCCACGTTCGTGATCACACCGAGCTTCATGTTCTGGTTGTTCTGTGTCATGCTGACGGTGGCACCGGGGGCGTCTGTCCATGTGCTGTTATTCAGGCTGTACTGGATTTTGAAGTCGCGCGGACCCTGGTACTGGAAGAAGGAGTACTCGCTCCACTGCTCGGAGGAGACTGTGAGATTCGTGTAGCCCGTGCTGACGAGATCGACTTTCCAGTACTTGGTGTTTGCCCCGTTGGCCCAGCCCGTGGCGTAGGCGTACGACCCGTTCGGTCCACCGACCGATGTATAGTTGATGGTGCCGACGCCGCCACCCCTGGTGAGCGTGCTGCCGGTATTTGCCGGAATCGCCGTGGAGGGCGAACTGTTTTGAGAGCTGAACGTCCACTCGACCAGAGTGGTCTGTGCCGTGGCTTGCTGTGCGGCAACCAGACCGAAAATCAGGAACGGGAGAAGCAGCAGATACACGCTGACCTTCCCGCGTGGTTGAACACTGGTTCTATATCGTTGCATAGCGGTTTCCTCGTAGGGTAATGAAATGAAAGCTGCATGGTCGCGGCAGGGTATCAGGCGGATTCCCTGTCGGAGTGCGTTTCCGAATAAAGGACATAGACGATACATAATATCGTGAAATTGTCCGAAAAATCAACAAATAAAAGAAGGATTTTCTTAAATCGGAAGGGCGTTTGTACGGGAGGAATCAGGGAGTTGAATGGGAAGTGCGGATGGCGTTCAGGAATGCGTGGCCGATACTGTCGGCGAGGGGGTGGTCGGCGGAGAGGCGTTCGGGGTGCCAGTGGACGAGGAGGAGAAACGGTTTTCCTGAAGGCTGTCGCCATTCAAGGGCCTCTACAGTGCCGTCTGCACAGGAGGCCGAAACGGCGAGACGGGGCGCGACGAGGTCGATGCCCTGATGATGCGCACTGTTGACGTCGGAATCGGCTACTGCTCCGATGCTCTGCAGCAGGGTATCCGGAAGGATGCGTATGGCGTGCACTCTGTCTTCGCCGGCCGTGCGGTGGTGGGCGTCAAAGCCGCTTGTGGGAAGATCCGCGATCAGTGTTCCGCCGAGAGCGACGTTCATGACCTGCATGCCGCGACAGATGCCCAGTACGGGAAGCTGCCGGTCTACCGCTTCTCTGATGGCCGTGAATTCAAGCGTGTCCCGGGCGGCATCGACGTTGCACAGATGCAGAAGTTCGGGTCTGCCGTAGAGTGCAGGATCGGGATCCCCTCCGCCGGGCAGGAGCAACCCATCCGTGGCCGCGATCTCCGCGCCGATGTCCATGCCGGGTGTCAGGTAGCGCAGCTGGATGTCGGATTCCAGACGTTGCAGCCAGCGATCGTAGTTGGCATGCTGAGAGGGGTCAGTGGAGGTGATAAGAATGGAAGGCATGGACAGGGGAACAGTCAGGTTGTTGGTGCATCTGCGGGCGACGAAGAAGCGGCATCTGCGCGCTTCTCCATTTCGAGGAGGTATTCCCAGGAGTAGATGCCGCTGTCATGGCCATCAGCCCAGACCGCGGCGACGGCATAGTTGCCCACGGGAGTCAGCTGCTTGATTTCATATTTCCCCGGCTTCATTACGGGCAGCTGCATGGGCATTTTCACTTCACCAAAAATGTCGCTTTCGCCCTGGCATCCGGCGCAGGGACATTCATCCCGGAAGTACTGCAGGGCAAACCTGGTGATATGGCCGTCATTCCAGGAAATGCGAAGGTCCTGGCCGTCGATAAGCTTGAATCCGGTTGGCTGCGGCACGGCGTGTCTCTTTTGAACAGTTCAGTTGCGGGGGGGAGTTGCGTCAAGAATGACGACCGGCATTTCCCCGAGTACCTCGGCTGTATGCATCACATCGGCGGGGACCTTGAAACGCTCTCCGGGTTTGAGAATGTGGTCGGACTCTTCCATGGAGATCCTCATCGCGCCATTCAGCACCACGTGGATTGTATCATGGTCGTGAGAATGCGGAGGAAAACACATGCCACCCGGGTAACTATACACGTATATGTTGTAGCCTTCGTCCCGTAACTGCTGTTTGAGGGCTGCTATCTGCTCACTATCCATTTAGTAGCTCTCCGATTCGTTGGGGAATGTACCCATTTTTACATCATGTATATACTGCCGGAAGGCGCGATCCATATCGTCCGCAAGGGACGCATATCGACGCACGAAACGCGGACGAAAGTCTTCGAACAGTCCGAGCATATCGTGGGTAACGAGGATCTGTCCGCTGCAATGCGGACCGGCCCCGATGCCTATCGTAGGGATATCGACCGAGTCGGTGATACGCTTCCCGAGCGTGGCAGGGATCTTTTCGAGAACGATGGCGAAGGCACCGGCTTCCTGCAGCGCAGCGGCGTCCTGCAGCAGCTCGTCCGCTTCGTCGTCGGTGGTGCCGCGGGGACGATACCCACCGAATTTGAGGATGGATTGGGGCATCAGTCCGATATGCCCGATGATGGGAATGCCTTCACCGGATATCTTTTCCACGACCTTGGCCGCGCGGCGCCCGCCTTCCACTTTTACACCATGTGCAAGGGTCTCTTTCATCACGCGGCCCGCGCTGCGAAAAGCTTCCTCGGTCGTGACCTGGTACGACATGAACGGCAGGTCGGTAATGACCATGGCACGCTTCACCACACGGCTTACCGCCTTGGTGTGATAGATCATTTCATCGAGCGTGACGGGGAGGGTCGTCGGGTTTCCCTGGAAGACATTGCTGACGGAATCACCCACGAGCAGGAGATCTACTCCCGCTTCGTCGAGCAGTCGTGCCGTCAGAAAATCATAGGCGGTC
Source organism: Ignavibacteria bacterium (assembly GCA_002869275.1). GTDB lineage: Bacteria > Bacteroidota > Ignavibacteria > SZUA-365 > SZUA-365 > BM516. Next base: position 8,564 of record PKTF01000060.1, read on the forward strand.
AGGCAGGCAATCGGATGGCCGGCCTCCTTCATTTCCTGAATCGTACGTGTTGTCACCCGCTTGGGTGACTGTTGAATTTCGCTACTCATTCGTCGCGTGCCTCATCCTCGGAGTGAATGTAGTCATATTCGCGCAAAGTTGAAAAGCGCAGGTCCCAGTTCCGCTCGAATCCCGTTCGGATTGCGTCGGCGACTTCCGTACGTGAAACAGGGCGCTGCAGGATATCCTGGAGGGTAATCGTGTGCTCACGCATGTCGTGGCGCAACTGCTCGCGGACATCATCCTCCACGGCCAGGTAGTCTGCCAGCGTCAGGTGGGCATCCCCGATGAGAATGGATCCATGCTGGAGTACGGCGCTCCCGATGCGCCGCTGGGCGCTGCCGACGAGTTTTTTTCCGCCAAACTCGATTTCATAACGGGCGGAACTCGAAAAGCATGGGATGCTTCCCGGTTCGCGATACAATTTCTGAAAATTCGGCTGCGATTTTGCGATGTCGATCTCTGGGACGAGCAGCTTGAGTCCGGCCGTAAGGGCTTCGCTGATCTGCCGGTACACCTCCATGACACCCCGGCCTTCCGAGGGCATGACGATACTGTACGTCAGTTCTTCTGCATGGAGAATCGCTCGTCCGCCTGTCGGACGCCGTACGATGCCATAGCCCGCTTTGTCGGTGCGCTGCCGGTCGATCTCCTCTGCGGTCTGATGTCGGCCGAGAGAGATGCACCACGGGGTCCAGTGGAAGACACGCAGCAGGGGCGCGGCTTCACATGCATCCACCTGATGGGCTCGGTTGACGTCGAAACCCATGTTCCAGTCGCCGGTGTGAGCGCCGCTGTCGAGAAACTCGAAGGAAGCCGGCATCAGAATTCTTCCCGCAAAACGATGGTGGTGAGCATACGTCCCGAGCGTTCGCCGTCACGCCGATAGGAGTGCAGCAGCGTGCGCTCATGGATGCTGCAATGTTCATCCACGTCGATGTTCTCGATCGGCAGTCCGGCCTCCTCGAGCTGATGCACGTTGAGGCCCTTCAGATCGAGGTGGGGCGCTTTGCCGTCCTCGCGGATCACCCAGCCTTCGGGGAACAGCGCGGCGACCTCGTCGCCCACCTCGTAGCAGCAGGATGCCGCGGCCGCTCCGACATACGCATACAGCGACGCGGGTTCGACATTGTACTTCCCGAGCACCATCTCAGCAGTTTTCTGAACGATGTGCTCGGCGGTACCGCGCCAGCCAGCATGCACCGCGGCGATGAGATGTTCACCCGGCGCATACAGCATCACAGGCACGCAGTCGGCTGTGCGGACAGTGAGTCCGATGCCCGCCTGGGTGGTGATCATCGCGTCGGTGTCATCATACACGCCGGGTTCGGAGACCTCGCGGATCGTCGCGCCATGGACCTGGTTCATGAAGGCGAGATCTTCGGGATTCAGATCGAGGCGTTCGGCGAAGCGTGCGATATTGGCGGTAACGCGACCGTCGTCGTCACCGAGGTTATATCCCAGGTTGAAACCGAATGGAGCGCTGGTTTCTTCACCCTGGAGGGTACTCTGGGCGAGACGCACGTTGGGAAACTGCGCGAGCAGCGCGCTTCGAAGAAGAGGTAAAGGTGTTTCCATGCTTTTCCATCACCGGGGGCATGTGCATGCCCCCGGTGCCTGATGATCAAATGATGGCCAGACCCTCTTCGAGGTCCTGGATGATATCTTCCGGACGTTCGATACCGATAGAGAGCCGAATGCCTCCCGGATCCATTCCGCGCTGCACCTGCTCTTCGGCCGGGATGGCGGAATGTGTCATGGAGCCGGGGTGCTCGATGAGCGTGCGCGTGTGTCCGAGGCTTACCGCCAGCGTAATGGCGTAGGCCTGGTCGGCGACATGGTTGATGAGCTGTTCTCCGCGGTCGCGACTTTCCTGGGGCGAATCGCTTTTCAGCGTGAAGTACATGAGGGTACCCGGAGCGAACTCGCCGTTGTAATTTCGCATCTGTTTCTGCGCCAGTTCATACTGCGGAAAGCTGGGCAGTCCTGGATAGCTGACGGCCTTGACTTTCGGGTGCTTTTCGAGATACTCGGCGATGACCATAGCAGATTCGATCTGCCGCTGCACGCGAAGCGAGAGGGTAGGGAGCCCGTAGACAAGCGTGGGCCAGGCCGCTTTCGGTGAAAGCACGCCGCCGAAATCCTTGCGGTAGAGCAGCAGCATATCGAGATACTTCTCAGGACCGACGACCACGCCGCCCATATCCGTACCAAAACCACCGATGCCCTTCGTGAGCGAATGCACGACAAAGTCCGCGCCGTGTTCCAGCGGACGCTGACAATACGGTGTCGCGAAGGTGTTATCAACCACGACACGGATATGCTCTTCTTCGGGCCGCATGGAGTTGACTTTCTTCACCAGCTCGGTGATGGAGCCAATATCGATGAGGGTGAGCGTCGGATTGACCGGAGATTCGAAATACATGACGCGGGTCTCCGGTTTGATGGCGCTGGCGACCATGTCGAGGTCGTGCAGGTTGAGGAGCTGCACGCTGATGTTATAGCGCGGATACCAGTTCGTGAACAGCGAGTACGTGCAGCCGTACATCGTGCGATGCGCGATGATGTCGTCGCCGCTTTTCGTCAGCACTCCCAGCACGGCGGAAATCGCGGCCATGCCGCAGCCGAACGTCAGGGCGCATTCCCCACCCTCGGCGTAGGCCAGGTTCTCTTCGAGAATATCCTTGTTCGGTTCACCGAGGCGATCATAGATGAGAATAGGCTGCTTGTTCTTCGTTTCCTCGGTCGTGTGCGCGAATTCCACGAATCCCTGCGCCCCGCGCTGCGCCGAATCGAGCCGGTACGTCGCGGATGTCGTCATCGGAGGAACCACGTGGTGATCGTAATCCCACTTCTTTGAATGGGCCTTTCCGTAGATCAGCTGGGTTTCCTTGGAATAGCGTTCGATGTTCTTGTCGTCGGCCATGAAAATCTCCGTAGGTCAGATGCTTGTTTCTATTTGAGTTGTCATTGCAACCAACAGAAGCGTCCTCCTCCGTCCCGAGAGCATTCAAAATACCGACGCAGGCAGGTAAAAACAAGGAGCGAAAAGGGGCGGGGATTTCCCTCGTTGCTCTCCATTTCCTTACTTTCCTACATGATTTGACATTCATCACCGAGGATCATGATATGACACGTGACGACGCCATCGCACTGCTGCACGAATACACGGAATCCGATAGCCTGCGGAAGCATGCCTACGCCGTTGAAGGCGCGATGCGGGCCTATGCTGAACAATACGGTGAGGATGCGGAGGAGTGGGGACTGGTGGGATTGCTGCACGACTTCGATTATGAAAAGCACCCTGCAGCGGACGAGCACCCTTTTGTCGGCAACCGGATACTCGAAGAGCGCGGGTATCCCGAGCATATCCGTCGTGCGATCATGTCACACGCAGAGTACACGGGTGTGACTCGCGAAAGCCTTATGGAGAAAACCCTGTTTGCCGTCGACGAGCTCTGCGGTTTCCTGATGGCGGTTTCCTATGTACGTCCCGACCGAAGCATCGCCTCGGTGCAGGTGAAATCCGTCAAGAAGAAGATGAAAGATAAGGGCTTCGCGCGCGCCGTCAGCCGTGAAGACATGCTGCGTGGCGCGGAGGAACTCGGAGTTCCGTTCGAAGAACATGTCGCCTTTACTATTGCCGGACTGACGCGCATCAGCGAATCGCTGGGCGTGTGAGCGGCAGGGCGGCGACTCAGTCTAGGATGTGGAATCGATCAGATCAGCGAGCGCGTCTTTGATATCAGCGTACCGGAACTGGTACTGCGATTCGATCGTGCGCGCGGGGATCGCCCGTTGCCCGCCGAGCAGGGTTTCACCGAGTTCGCCCATGGCAAGCTTGATGACGAATGCAGGAACGGAGAAACGCGCCGGACGTCTAAGCGCTTCGCCCAGTGCGAAAGCGAATTCGCGGTTGCGCACAAGACCCGGGGCCACGGCGTTCAGCGCCCCCGACACCTGGTTATTCTCCATGGCATGGAGGATGATCCCCACCACATCATCGATATGAATCCATGGGAACCACTGTTCGCCGTTGCCGACCGGTCCCCCGGCGAACATCTTGAACGGTGTTTTCAGTTTCTCCAGCACCCCGCCGTTGTGGGCGAGGACGAGTCCGAGCCGGGGGGTCACCACTCGCACGCCGTGTTCGGTCGCAAGCTGCGCTTCACCTTCCCACGCCACACACAGATCTGCAAGGAAGTCCGATCCGGCCGGGGAGTCTTCGGTCAGCTCCGTATCCCCTGAATCGCCGTAATACCCGACAGCAGAGGCGGAAACGAACGTCGACGGCTTATTCTGCGCCTGCGCGATCGCATCGATCAACGCCCGGGCAGTTCCCACGCGGCTGGCGTGGATCCGCTTCTTGTAATCCTCGGTCCAGCGTTCCTCGGCGATGGACTCTCCCGCAAGGTGGATGATCGCATCCGCACCGTCAACTGCATGCTGCCAGTCGTCGGCAGCGTCGGTGAGCCATCCGAGGACGGCCACGTCTTCGGGCAGCGTCGATTTAGCGCGTTCGGGATTGCGTGTGAGGATGGTAACGTTATCTCCACGTTTGTGCAGGGCGTGGAGGACCCTTGTGCCGATCAGACCGGTCGCCCCGGTCATGATGATGCGTTTTGCCATGTCGGATCGCGTCGTGTTGATGTGGATTCGATTCCAATGTAATTGAATAACGCTTAGGAAGCCACGGAAATTCCCGGGGACGGACGTATGCCGTATGCCGTATGCCATATTAATAAGGCATACAGCATACAGCATCCTTGCCCGTCATTTTCCCAAGTGCTACATTAACTAATACGTATTGTCCCAACAGTAACCATATATCTGCCATGAT
>PKTF01000179.1 GCA_002869275.1 Ignavibacteria bacterium
GAAAGCCTCTTAAGAAATGCCTCTCGGGAAGAATGTGGGCAATACTATCCGGAATCACTGTTTCGACATCGTCAAGTCAGTAACCCGCTGCTCGGGTATCAATGGATCCATAGGATCCCAAATCAGAAAACAGAAACACAGAATAATCTATGCAAGAGTATATAGACTGAAGAGGTGATACTGCAGATTCATAAGCTCAGAAATGTACGCCGAGCACTAGCCCCCAGCTTGTACTGTTAAAATTGATCATAGAATTCTCTGATGTGACCCCTTGGAGTGGACCGATCTCCATACCGCTGACATATACGTATTCAGCGGTCAGACCGAGGGACAGTCCTGAATACACGTAGAGGTTGAATTCAGAGAAGAGCAGGGCACTAAGCGTTTTATCAGTCAGATCATGAACAGCAGTTAATGAAGCAACGTGTCCATCAATGGCGGTGACCCCCAGACCGACGCCGATCTTCCATTCCAATGGTTGATTAAGGTGGCGCAGCAATGGCTCGTAGGTCCCGACTGCGTACCATCCAGTCAGGTCCTGCATAAACTCCACTTCCTGACGGGAGCCATCCGGCGCTTTGCCGGTGGCAGAGTAGGTCGAATAGCGCTCCGCAAGATCCATATACGAGAGTCCAAAGCAGATATCGGGTCGAATGGAGAATGTTGCCTGCAGCTTCCGGAGTATGTTAAAATCCGTGAGTGCTCTGTGCTGCCACGAAATACTGTTGGAATGCACATCGGAAAATCCTGATTCATTGAGCAGTTTCATTGCGCGATTGCTTTCCACAGGAGCGACAGTTGACATCTGTACAGAAACATGCATCGATGGTTTCGAATCATCTCGCTTAACGAATGACATGAAACGGTTTTTCTCATTCTGGCCATGTACATTTCCGTGCAATACATGGAATTCTTCTTCATCTTGATCACTCGCGCTTGCGAATAGGTATACGATGGATCCGATTACCAACCCGGTTCCAAGGTTGCTCGCTAGAAACCCTACCTTCTCGTCAGGATACGTGTTAAGAAATGAACCAATCTGATTCTCCCGCGACCAGAAGAAATGATTACTGACATACGCCGCGAGGAACATACCGTACACGAACGCCCGACCAGCGACAGGTCTTCCCGGCATACGGATGCTCACGGCATCGGAGAAAGGAACGGCGTAGGGCACTCCATCCCTGTGCAGAAGCAGCAGCGAATCGTCGGCATCGATCAAACGCCCCCCAAGGGCCTGTTCCCCATCCCTGAAGATATATACCGGTTCCAGGAAGCTTTCCTTATTCAAGGTTGTTGAATATTGATTTCCTGGTGCTCTGCTGCTGTCAGTTTGTGCCCTGCAGGGAAGTGTGCACATCAGAAAAACCAGAAGCAATGCCGCAATAGGCATCTGCCAGGAATCACGGTCATTTCGTTGCGGAAACATGGCTGTCTCTCCATTGCAGATATTGATTTAGACTATGGGACACGATCATATCCGGCGTATTCATGAGTTCCTGGATAATATCCGTCTGCGGCGGGGCTTGCTTCTCCAGGTGCAACATGTAATATCCCGTTGTCTCGAGGAAGAGGCTGCGCTCGAGGTCCTCCTTCATGGCGGGGGCTTCGAATTCGAGATGGAATGCATCTCCGGTCATCGGCATGTCGTGGTATTGCTGGTCCATGCGTGCTAACGCGGTTCTGATATTGTGGCCGTCCTGTGTTCGTGCTTGCACGGGCTCAATGGTTTGCTGTTCTGGTTTCACAGTCGGGGTATAGCTGATGGCCACGTGGTCGAGCGACCAAAAGCCACGAGGTGGACGAACACGTATATGCAACGAGTCACCCTCGATACCCGTGAGATCGAGAGCGTAGAGGCGGTCTTCGGTCATGTACGGTCCGGAGCCCCCGATGATAGCCCGCTGAGTCCATGACGTCCCCGTTTGTACAAAGACCTTCAGCACATAAAGCTCCTCGCGCAGCATGAACATGCCGAGCTTCAGGCGTTCGAAGCCGCCAGCGTCGACGTCCGCATACCAGTCGTCTACCGCACTGCCACGCAATTCGAGCATGGCGCGAATCATGTTCGATCCCCAGGTTGCCGTCCCCGCATTGATCAGCAGGGATGCCGTGGTGCTTCCCTCTGGCACCGGGAAGGAGAATGTCAGTTCGTGACGAAGTGGAAGATCAGTTTGTGAGCTGTCGTGCGGCAGCACCGATTGCCAGGCGATTCCGTCGCTGGAGAAGATAAACGGACTGATATCCTTTCCGCGCTCATCGAGCGCCATCGACGGTGCAACTGGATCACTGACAGCGTAGAGCGTTCCGTCGAAGTCAGGGTACACCTTCGTTCCCTTCGGGTGATCGACAACACGCAGTCGCATACAGTCGAGATGTTGTGTTTCAGCGAGTTCGTTGCGGACGAGCAGTCGGTAACGGCCGTCAGTACCCACGAGGTGTTCGAGCCGTGAGAAATCCGTCCGTGCTAGTCCTCGGCAGATGGCGCCACCTAGCGGTTCGGCGTCGAAAACGAACTGCTCACCGTCGAAGGAATATACTAGCGGGCAGCTCTGGGCGGCTATGATGAGCGCTGCGACACCGAGCAGGCCAATGATCGCTGCAAAAGTTGTAACCGTTGATGCGCCGGAATTCACATGCTTGACCCGCACGTATAGGACCTTATCGGCATCCACTTCGATGCGTTTTCCCATTACGTCAAGACCCGAAACGACCTGCCGCTGGGTATCGTAGATTCCACCTGCATCGTTAAACGTCAGTTCACTACCAGATGCGAGCACGACTTCTGCGATGTTTTGCTCCGTCTGCTGCGTGAGTTCCTGCAGAGACATCATCTTGGTGTCATAGACCTTGCAACCGGTAGTCAGATTCACCAGTGCAAGTATTGCAAGAAGAGTGATCATCTTTCGTGCCATGATGGTCCTGCCTTGATTCTGAAACGTTGAAAAATCTGATGACTGTCAGCGCAGAGAGAAGCCGCCGTCGGCGACGAGCGTCTGACCCACGATCCATGCGGCATCAGGACCTGCGAGGAAATGCACAACGCGAGCAATGTCGCCGGGGGTACCAATCCTCCCGGCTGGTGTATGATGTTTCGCGGCTTCGATCATCTGTTCTGCTGCGGGGAACTTTGATAGCGATTCCGTTTCCACCAGCCCGGCTGTGATACCATTGACACGAATGCCGCGTGGAGCCATCTCGACTGCGAGATACTGCACGATGCTTTCAAGTGCGGCCTTTGCAGGACCCATAGCGCCGTAGTTCTCAAGAACGCGTCTTGCGCCCAGGCTCGATACCGCAATTATGCTTCCACGCTCCATGAGGGGAGCGCAGCGTTGGGCGCAAAGCAGAAAGGCGCGGGCAGCGATGTTAACTGTCAAGTCCCATTGGTTCGGTTTTATGGCGGTTATTGGCTTGAAGCTGTTCAACGCCGCGCAGTGGACAAGAAGATCGATGCTTCCGAGCTGCTCCGTTGCCACATCGAAGAGTCTGTCGATTTCATCCGGTGAACCCACGTTTCCCCGGTGCAGTACGCATTGTGCTCCGAGTTCCTCGCACCGCGCTTTCGTCTCCTGTGCCGCCTCGTCATTTTGCAGATAGTTGAGGAGCACCGAATGAGCACCCGATGAACAAACCGACAGAGCGATACTGCGACCAATGCCGCGCGTACCACCGGTGATGACCACGTGACGCAGCCATGGGTGTCGTTCAGGCATGTCCCTGCTCCAGCTGATCAAGTTTCTGGCGTATAAAAGCCGCAGTGGCACCGATCGTGAACTGATCTTTCAGTTCCTCAAAACCCTTGTCCGGATCGATGCTGCGCATGATCTCACCTTCATCGATCTTGAAACCGAACGCTTCTTCGATTCGGAAACGGATATCAAGAATGTCTATGGATTCTGCACCAAGATCATCGAAGATGCGTGCATCGGGGATAACCTCGGCTTCAGGGATCCGGAGCGCCACGTGCATAATGGCGCCGAGCTTGTTGAGAATTTCAACATCCGGGATGGGCATGAGTCGTACTCCTCTGGTTCAGGGTATTCGTATTGTCACGGGATTCGGGATTGCGCACAGGGCACGTCCCACATCTTTTCAGTGTTATGCGGCTGTCTACAGGGGCGGTTTACGGATAACGATGGTGGCGTTCTGTCCTCCGAAACCGAAGGAATTCGTCAGCACGGTTTCGAGATGCGCCTTCCGCGCTTCGTTAGGTACGTAATCGAGATCGCAATCTGGATCCGGTTCACGATAATTAATGGTCGGAGGCATGATCTGATGCTGCAGTGCGAGCACGCAGGCTGCGAGTTCGACGGCACCAGCAGCTGCCACCAGATGGCCAATCATGGATTTTGTGGAACTGACAGGCGGAACAGCGTTGTTACCGAAGACAGTGTGGATGGCCATTGTTTCCGTCTTGTCGTTCATACGCGTGCCCGTACCGTGTGCGTTGATATAATCAACCTCAGTCGCGTCGATTTCCGCATCGCGGAGAGCCAGCCTCATCGCCTCGATGCAGCCCCTGCCGTCGGGAGGAGGATCGGTGAGCCGGTACGCGTCGCAGGTACTGCCATAGCCGATGATTTCGGCCAGCGGCACGGCACCGCGTGCGAGACAGTGTTCCAGGGTTTCAATCACGAACATCGCCGCGCCTTCGCCGATCATGAAGCCGTCACGCCTGTTGTCAAAGGGGCGCGAGGCCGTGCGGTATTCATCGTTATTCTTGCTGATCACACCGATGGCTGAGAATGCCACCACACCGTTGGGATTCACCATTGAGTCGCTGCCGCCTGTGATGACCACATCCGCGGCGCCAGTGCGTACGATGCGATAGGCTTCCCCGACGGCCTGCGCGGCTGAGGTGCAGGCGGTGGTGACGGTCTGGCAGACACCCCGCGCGTTAAACTGTATGGCGATGTGCGCGGTAAGAATGTTCTGCAGCGCCTTGAGCGGAGTCAGCGGGTGCACCATGTCCAACGTGTTGCGCCGTACCTGCCCGGCGTCAAATGTTGCCTTGCCGTCTTCGACACGTACCGAGCGTAAGAAAATCTCCAGGAGCTTGTCGCTGTATTCGACGTCGAAGAAACCGAGTCCGCCTGTTCCAACGCAGGTACCGAAACGCCATGGATCGAGTGCGTGGGTATCGAGATTTCCCTGCCGAACTGCCTCGTTCGCCGCGATGGCGGCAAAGCGGGCTGCACGGCTCATCGTCTTCGTCGCTTTCTTGTTCTCGATGAATTCTTCGAGTTCCCGGTCGGAGAACGGTACCTGCGCCGCGAAGTGTGTTGGAAGCGAAGTAACGTCAAAAGACGTGATCGGGGTTGCCGCCCCGTGTCCGGACAAGATTCCTTTCCAGTAGGCGGGAATGCCATTCCCATATGGCGTGACTGCTCCGGTGCCTGAGATGACGACGCGGCGCATGTTCATGAGGTCCCCTCCTCGACCGCATCGAAGCCTTCGAGTTCGGCGTCTTCAAGCCAGATCTCGTACACGGATTCGATCATGTGCCGCGTAAGCCGTGGGTAGTAGCGTTCGGGGTCACCGAGCCCGAGCACGATGCGCCCAGTGCTCACGAGCTTGTCGCCCACATGTATCGTCCCATCCAATTTCGCGGATGTGCTGTCTGCCGACAGAACCTGCATATCAATCAGAAGCTGATCTCCCGGACGTAAGAGACCGCGAAATTTAACATTTTCGACAAGGAGCAATAGAGCCTTCTTCGTATGGCCGGTCCATACCTCCATCAGTGCCGTACCAGCCTGGGCGAAAGCCTCGATCTGCATCGCACCCGGCATGACAGGAAAGCCGAAGAAGTGGTCGGCATACACATCCTCTCCGAGGGCAACATTTTTCAGCGCCCTGATACTCGCATTCTTCTTAAGATGCAGGATACGGTCAATCAGAAGGTAGCGCATGGCGGCACCTCAAAGGATAAAAAAATCTGAATACATGATGTTGCCGCTAATATAACACCGGCCCCTCACAAAGTAAAGAATAGCGGCTGTGTGCGACCGACACCCATGGCATGATCTGATGTTCTCTCCGCCGATCGTGTAGAGACGGAATTACAGGACGATTCGGGGCACTCGTGCTCAGAATCGTCAAACCATACCTATGCAATTAGCCCAATGTGTCCAATAAGATCTGAAGTCATACAGACGATGCGGTAACCGCCATTTCCAATAAAAGAAAGCCCCGCGATTGCGCGGGGCTTGTTAGCATTATCCTGTCGGTTGGTTGTTATTTCAGAAGACTCATACACCTGGAGATCGTCTTTCCGTTCCATTCGATTTGATACACATAGACGCCTGATGGATAGTCCGAACCATCGAAGACAATCCTTGACGTGCCTGCCGGACGGAATCCCTCAACCAGACGTTCGACTTCGCGGCCGAGGAGATCATACACTCTGAGCAAGACCTCACCATCCGTCGGTATACTGTACTGGATTTCTGTCGTAGGGTTGAACGGATTGGGGTAATTCTGGTATAGCCGTGCGTCGGACGGACGATGTGGTATTTGCTCCAGGTCCGTCACTATTGAGGTGAGAATGACTTCGGCAATCGGCAGATCTGGGTCGTTCGAATACAATCGGAGGTACGCCCTCTTTGATCCTCCGGAAAGAGGCAGATGACGGATTCTCATCGTTGATGTTCCCGATGGGTTAATGGAAGACGTTGCAGCTTGCAGGATTGAAAAGTGGAGGGAATCCTGCCCCGCGATGATCTGCTGTGAAATTTCGAGGTTCGAAGCCCCCACGTTGCGCACTTCTAGCTCCATATCTTGAGGGGTTAATACCGGAACCGATCCAAAACTCAGTGTCAGTGTACTCAGTTGGAGATCGGGCGGACCGAGTATTCCTCTCCCCTCAAGAGAAACCGCAAACGTTGGATCTGCAGGTGAGTTGTTCTCGATCGTCAGTGTGCCCGTTGCTGTTCCAGAGGACGCAGGTCGGAACTGCAGTCGAAGCGTTATGGATCCACCAGCAGAGATCGATTGCGGCCCTCCTCCCGAAAGAATGGAATACACGGATGGAGTTATTGACGTCGCAGAGATGGTCAGCGGTGCCGAACCTCCGTTTTGGACAACAAGGTTCTTCATCGCTGGCTCTCCGACCAGCACATCTCCGAAATCCAGTGATGACTGCGCAACGATGGATGCTGTACCGGAGGAACTTACACGAAGCTGGAGGTACCCGGAGTGCAGCAGATGAGTAGAAGTACTCGATGATCCCACCAGTGATTGTCCAAGCGAAGAATAGACCTGCACAGTGCCAGACAGACTATGTCCGGCACCATTCGCGTCCCACGCCTGCCAGTTGATCCGTGTCTGCGAAAGTGAAACCATGCAGGGGAGCAGCAGAAACGCCAGCACATATAGATATGTAAATCTCTTGTAATACATGTTGTTCTCCATTGTTCTGGACATTGCCACTACGGGCGACCGCAGAGTTGGAAGAAGAAAATACTGTCGCTCAATTCGAAATTCTTCGTTGAGTTGTTCCAGTTATAGATTTTTACCACACAGCCAGTAGTAGATGATGACGAAATAACTGCGATGTCAACTCCGCTGGACTGATACGGCGTGACAGTGGGGGCCGCGTCGTTACTGTTGCCCATGGGCAATTTGTAGGTAATGTTGTAGGTTCCTGCCCCTGTTCTGGCAACGTCCACACCGAAACCTCCTAAAACAGATCCCGCAGAGGCAACTTTTGCCCATGCGTACGTGATGTTGTCACGGTATGTGTATCCCTGAACGGGTTTCGAGGTGGCTCCGAGATCTTCACGAGAGATGTGTGCTTTCGCATTCATCAGCTCTGAAGCCCACGCAATACCAGATCTGCGGACTGAGAAAACCGTATTCGCCGGTGAGTTCTTGGCAGAGAGAATGTAGGCATTCACCGATGCGTTGGAATTCTCAAATTCACCGGTTGGGGAGACTCCACTGGATGATGCGTGTACAGCATTCCCTGAGGACGCGGTTGCTTCGATCGCAGTGCTATTCGGACTGCTTGTTTCTGCACGCACGCAATTTGCCGATGATGTCGTGTGATCAATATGGAAATACGCAGCGGATCCCGTACCGGTTTGTTCTACTTCGATTCCCGGACCGGAACCATCATGATCGGAAATAATTCCAGATCCCGTGCCCTTTGCCATCACACGAAGACCTGCTTCATTTCCATCCTGGACCAGCATCACGGTTGGATTTACATCACTAAAATTTCGCCCATAAAATGCACGTCCGGTTTGTGCCCATGCGGAAATTGCGTACCCAGAGAAATGTTGGCTGCTCGTGCCTACCTCGAGGGCGGCATTTGATGCGGAGGTGTTGTCGACCGCGAAGCGTCCCGCCGATTCTATGCCATTGTTAGTAACGACAAAAGCCGGATTTGCATCGACAGCTGCCGAACCACTGTAGGGCAGCGTCAGACCAGTGCCGCCGCCCGCCGCCGCAATCGTGATGGTATTTGCTGCATCATCCGGAGTTATGGTGACGTTTGCGCCGGCAACGAGATCAATATCTCCACCGTCATTCCTCACCCCGTCCAAACTCGATACGATATCTGGAGCAATTTTTGCAGTGTTCACAGCATTGTCCGCTATCACATTCGCGTTCAGCGGTCCGGTAACATCTCCCGCGAGAAATCCAGGACCGCCGGTAGCAGAAATTGTGAGTGTCCCGGACGTATTTGTAATATCGATTCCAGCTCCCTCAACGAGTTCGCTTTCAGTAAGAACCTCTGGATCAGTGACTTTTTCAGAGCTCCTCGACATGAAGCTGTATGCCGAAGTAGTGAGTCGAATTCGGGGTGCCAGCTCAGGATCGGTTCCTACTTTGATCCCGAGGAAATATGAATCGTCGAACATGATCGTGAGAGGACTGGCAGGGTTTCCACGGCCAAGGATGATGTGGAAAAATCCCTTCGTTACCGGTACTGATGGATGCACTTCTGTCCATAGTGGACTGCCGCCAGTGCCTTGGTTGTAGATGAAGAATGTGAGGATGTAGTTTCCATCAGCGACAGGTGCACCGGAGAGATCTGTGAGATATCCCTGGTAGCTCATTGTTGACGGAACATCACTCTGTGCATGAAGCACGGGAGCAATACAGCATAGAAGCAGTACCGACACGGTGAACGATTTCATGTTTCCTCCTCAAGAAAATTGTGACAAGCAGCGACGAGCTATCGTTCGGATCAAGTGTATATCAGCAGCCGCAGTCACCGGACGAAGGTTGGCCCCGCTTCTTTTCAGATGAACCGGGGACCTTTATGACAGCGACGCGGCCGAAAAAGGCGCACAAGGAGGAGATTGCAGTATGAATATCGGCTGTCGCGACCTCAATGTCAACTGCGGAATAATGACATCCTCATGACACGTGCGTGATGGGGAATACTGATTTTCCCTTGTGGTACACAATTATCGGAGGTCTGTCATGCGTGCTTCAACCCGACTTCTTTTCGCCTTGCTGTTGCCGGCCGTACTGCTGGGTGGCAGCGGCTGCACGCTGCTGGGATACTGCGCGGGTGGAGGAACAGTCCAAATCGGTGAGGAACTCGTTCTCCACCGCCGCGAGCGCACAGCCGAGATGGTGCCGTGACCCCACGGATTGCATCCTCATGTGCTTCGATCATCTGTCTCCTCTGCATGACAGTGAGGTGGAGATGCAATTAACAGATTGTGATACCTGCAACCTTATGAGGTGGTGATGCTATATCCGGCTCCTGGCCGCCGCATCCCAATCGGGATGGTAGGAAACAGCAAGGACCGCGAGCATCTCTTCCACGTGCATGACCCAGCAGAGAAATATATGAACCGTGATGACAGCGGCAAGGTAGGAAGCGCCCGGTGAGTAGTTAACACCATATTGCGCAAGGGTAAGCCTGGTTGTATCTTCGATGCATATCACCTCAAGAACGACGTCCGGATTCTTCTCTTTTTCACGTTTCAGCGAGGACAAGATGAATGACAAAGACAATCTCATCCGCGCATTTGATATGTTGCGGGAAGCGCTGTTTTCCAATGATGTGGACAAGCTCGACCAGCTGATGGCGGACGATTATGTGGGGTACGATCCCCTGGGAAATCCGCAGGACAAGGCTCTGTCGCTCAAGGCCTACCAGCCAGGCGCTGCCACTCTCGACAGATACGATGCCGATGATGTGACCACACGTATCATTGGTGACGTGGGCGTCATCACCGGAAAGGGCCATATTCATGGCAGCTATGATGGTGGAGAGTTCGAACATGACCTGCGCTTTCTGGACATGTACATCATACGCGATGGCCGCTGGCAGCTGTACCTGTCGCAGGTTACCCCCCTCGCTGCGGAAAAGAACATCAGTGCCTGACCATTCTTCAACGACATCTCGGGAGACGACTCACTACCGAGTACGCAGCCGCGGAACTGGAGACGACCGAATGACAATCCCATCCTATTAAAGCGCGTTTCATCGCCGAAGGTCAGACTCTGCACTGGCCTGGATTTCTCATCTTGGCTCTTGAGCAAATATTTAACGGAGGGAGCAATGAGACGAGTAATACGTATTGCACGGATCACGTTTCTGGTTCTTCCCGGATTATTGAGTGGTCCCCGGCTTGCATGCAGTTCTTTATGCTCGTCGAACCTCATGGATCAGGACGCCATAGGTGGGGTATTCTCTCTGATAGCGTGAACGCAATTGCACCACCTGTACTCTATGGGCATGCCCCAAAACGAACCCGTCATACTGCGTGCTGCGGAGGAATTTCTTGCTGGAGAACGCTATCCGGTCTATGTCTATCGGTGGCCGGTCCTGGGAGCTAGGACAGGGAGCGTATCTGAGAAGTAGAATTTATTCTCTGAGCTGGTACGACTCTACAGTGGCAGAGGGATTCATCACAATCTGCAACGATAAGGATGCACCTCTCACCTAACGGTACTCCTAGCATTATCGTATGAGGCGTATGTAATCTTCGCGTATAGTACACCTTGAACAATATGTTACCTGACAAGTACGAATCGCTTGATGGAGATTAAACTCTGTGATTCACATATGCAGGAATATATTCCGGGTGGCAGATTCGAAAGGGGAATCCAGTATGAATGGATGCCCGGAGTGTTGTAATACACTGACCTCACAAGCACCCGACGACCAGAATTATCAACTACGGAAATGCGAATCGACGCGCTCCGATTTTGGAGATGTCTTATCCAGACACCGGCCGTGGCAGGATTCGGAGCCAGGGATAGGATCTCAAAGCCTACTATGCGTGGAGGAGGGGCTACGCTTGTTGAAGCAGGGGTGGTAAACCGATAGGTTTGATCGGACCTCGCGATGGATGTATGATCTCTTGCCTGGACATACCAGAAATATGTTGTGAGTTGTGCCAGTTCGATCTCCCCAAGGGGATAGAATGTATCGGTGCGAGCAGTAATCACAGTGTCGGTTGATCCGCCGCTGATATGTACGGAGTAACTTACGGGATCGCCGTCAGGATCTTCGCTGCGGCTCCAATGCAGCGTATCGGTAAAACTGTGCAATGTCATGCTATCAGTTGGCGCGAGGAGAAAAGGTTTTGACGGCGCACGATTTGTCCCGCTTCTCACCGTGACGCTGGATCCTGTTCCAGATGCCTCGAGACGCTCGTTGTCACGATCCCGCAAGTCCAGATTTTTCAGTGATACACCGGTTACACCCCCATTGTCTGCGACGAAGCAGAGCCGGAACAGCTTTCCCGAACCGCTCGCTGCACTCAATCCTGCAATGGCCTGGTCAATCAGCACCGAATCAGGAAGTTGTTCCGGGCGCCTCGTCACGAAGAAAAAAACATCCAGTCCATCAGGGTTTCCGTGAAGAAAATCTCCTTCTTCCGCATCAATGAAGCGGAGGACAGATTTGTTGAACACGATATGAACACTGATACCTCGCAGTTGTTCGACATCCTGTACGTTGCAGTCAAGGTAGACCGTATCCCCCTTTGAAATCGTCAGCTCTGATGGTTGAAACGAGACAACAGGCTGTGCCATCGTCGCCGGAAGGGCAATACAATACAACACCCAGATGGATGCGAGGCATCGCAGAATCGACGTGGTTCGCGGGACGATCATAGGTTGTTCCTTAGATGATAGAAAAATGTCCTGAAATTACTCGAGTAATACAAGGAATCACTTCACGATGCAGAATATTCCGGGGCAGGACGACTTGCATCGTCCTGCCCCATGAAGGGAATTCTGTGTTTCGCGGTATTCACATGCTATCGCTGCAGAAGGATGCGCTTATGCGCGATTCTGTTTTGCGTTCGCATGGTGATGATATACATCGCACTAGGGGCGAGCTGACCGTGATCGTCTCGTCCATCCCAGGATACCTGGTGCATGCCGCGTGCGCGAACATCATCGACAAGGGTTGCTATTGTTTTGCCGTAAACGTCAGTGACTTCGATGGTGATATGTCCATCGTCAGGAATCTGATAATGGATCCGGGTAACGCTGCGGAAGGGATTGGGGCTGTTATGCATCAGGACGAAACCGATCGGTGCGGAAGAGCCATTGTCGTTGGCCACCAACTGCAGAGGTATCTCTCGATTGTTCTGATCACGAAGGCGTACTGTTCCGAACGAGAGATCACTGGCTCCGCCTGTATGATCCTCAAAAAAGATCGTCGCGAGGGTCCCCGATGCTACCGTCGCCGCACCGGTGCCGAGAATGGCTCCGTCGATGGTCAGTCCGTGATTATCCGGTTCCGCGTGGAAGAACTGATGTGTTTCCACGGGACCGAAGAGATCACCGCGATCCACGCGCGCGACAACGAGACGGGAAGGATCGAACGCGATTTCAACCGATAATCCCTTCACACGCTGCCTGTCATTCGCTAGACGAATAGTCGCCTGCAAGTAGTCGCCGCTGCGTTCCGTCTTGAGCTCCAGCGCCATTGCCGCGGCTGGGAACTCATGAATGGGATTCAGTTTAGGCACGGAATTATAGTTCATTGCGAACAGCATCAGGTCTTCAAAGTGGATCTTGTTGTCCGGCTCGGGGATGCCGAATCGCTGCCCGAGGGATTTGTGACTGACCGCGGGTCCGAAATTCGCTTCCGCATCTGTCCCGGTCCAATGCGGCCGGGGCTTGCGATACAGGCCGGCGAAAAACAACAGATCGTCAAAATTCACCAACCCGTCATAACCCGAACCCGGAAGCGTGCCCGTACCCGAACCGAGATCACCGAGAAAATAATTCGTGGACCGGTCCGTGGCCGTGGCATCCGGAGTATCCTGGATGTTGCCCGCCATATCCTGTGCGAACACCGTGTAGTAATAGATATTGCGCGCCGTGATGGCATGATCGACTGTTGTGGCTGGCTCGAGTACGGTGCTGGTCGGACTGATCAGCGATCCCGTCGCAATCGTGGGATAAGCCGGTTCC
>PKTF01000185.1 GCA_002869275.1 Ignavibacteria bacterium
CCATCAGCGAACGAAGCCGGGAATTGGATTTACCACCCCCCGTGT
Source organism: Ignavibacteria bacterium (assembly GCA_002869275.1). Taxonomy (GTDB): domain Bacteria; phylum Bacteroidota; class Ignavibacteria; order SZUA-365; family SZUA-365; genus BM516. Next base: position 46 of record PKTF01000185.1, read on the forward strand.
GTACTTTTTAGATTCCACGTACCTCAAACAGATCGTCACGGATTTTTCATGCAAAACGGTCACACCGAAGACCTCAATGACCTCATGCGGCGTCGCCGCGAAGAATACAACGAGCTGCGCGAAAGCGGCATCGAACCATATGCCTACGAGTTTCCGGTGGATGCCGAAGCCGGCGAGATCGTCGATTCGTTCAAGGACGATGACGAACCGCGCGATGTGAGTTTCGCCGGACGTATCATGACCATCCGCCGGATGGGCAAGGCTTCCTTTGCCCACCTGCAGGACCACACCGGCCGCTGCCAGGTCTATGTCAAACGCGACGAGATCGGCGAGGACAACTACAAAATGTTCAAGCTGCTCGATATCGGCGACCTCGTGGGTGTCAAAGGCTACGTGTTTCGTACCCGTACGGGCGAGGTGTCTGTGCACGTCAAGGAATTGCAGCTGCTGGCCAAGTCTCTGCGTCCGCTGCCCGTGCCAAAGGAAAAGACAGATGAAGACGGCAACAAAGTCGTGTACGATCAGTTCGTGGACAAGGAACTGCGCTATCGCAAGCGTCCGCTGGACCTGATTCTCAATCCCGATGTCAAGGACGTCTTCGTCAAGCGCTCGCATCTGATCCGCACCATGCGGCAGTATCTCGACGGACGCGGCTACCTCGAAGTCGAAACGCCCGTCCTGCAGCCGCTCTACGGCGGTGCGGCCGCGCGTCCGTTTGTTACGCATCACAACGCGCTCGACATGAAGCTCTATCTGCGTATCGCTGATGAGCTGTACCTGAAGCGCCTCATCGTGGGCGGCTTCCACGGCGTGTACGAGATCTCGAAGGATTTCCGCAACGAGGGCATGGACCGCAGCCACAATCCGGAATTCACCATGATGGAATTGTACGTGGCGTACAAGGATTACCGGTGGATGATGGAACTGGTCGAAGAAATGCTCTTCACCATCAACCGCGCCGTCAACAACAGCAGTACGGCGCGCGTGGGCGAACACGACATCGATTTCACACCGCCGTTCAAGCGCCTGAGCATGTTCGACGCCATCAGGGAACACACCGGTGAGGACCTGCGTGGAAAGGATGAAGCCGGGTTGCGCGACGCGGCCTCGCGTCTCCACGTCGAATTGGAAGACAGCGACGGTCCGGGTAAAATCATCGACGAAATTTTCTCCGAGCGTGTGGAAGACAAGCTCATCCAGCCGACCTTCATCACCGATTATCCCCTCGAGCTTTAGCCACTGGCGAAAAAACATCGTACCGAGGAAGGCCTCGTGGAGCGCTTCGAGCTGTACATCAACGGGCAGGAAATCGCCAACGCGTTTTCCGAGCTCAATGATCCGATTGACCAGAAAGAGCGTTTCGTCGAACAGGCGAGCCTGCGGGACCGCGGTGACGACGAAGCCATGACCTTCGACGAAGATTACATCGAAACACTGGAATACGGCATGCCGCCGACGGCTGGTCTCGGTATCGGTATCGACAGGCTGACCATGCTGCTCACCGGTGCGGAGTCCATCCGCGATGTGATCCTTTTCCCGACGATGCGTCCGGAAAAGTAAGAGAGTTGTTCCCGCCGACCGGGCGGGATGTTTATACCAGCGCCTGCCAGAAGGGAAGCATCCCCGGATCTCGCCACGGCGATTGATCCCGGCGCTGGCTCTTAGTCCATCTTTCGCCGTTATGAATCACCTGTCGCTCCGGCGGCTGTAATACATGTTGTGCCGATGTCCTTTCTCAGTGAACTGAATTCCGTCCAGAAAGAAGCCGTGAAAACGCTGGAGGGTCCGGTGATGATCGTCGCCGGCGCCGGCAGCGGAAAGACGCGCGTCCTTACTTACCGCATCGCCTATCTGCTGCAGTGTGGTGTCCCCGCAGGCAACATCCTCGCGCTGACCTTCACCAACAAGGCCGCGCGCGAAATGCGCGAACGCATCGAGACCGTCGTACCTGGCGAGGCCGCGCGACGCATCTGGATGGGAACGTTCCATTCCACTTTTGCACGCCTTCTCAGGCGCGACGCAGAACGCATCGGCTTCCACCGCAGCTTCTCCATTTATGATACGGACGATTCGCAAAGCGCGATCAAAGCCATCATGGGAGACATGGGTATCAACACGCAGCAGGTATCGCCTTCCGCCGTGCGGCA
>PKTF01000321.1 GCA_002869275.1 Ignavibacteria bacterium
CTTCCCGCTCCACGCCAGCTGATCCCGTAGTACCCACCCTTGATGACATTCCCTTCCAGATGGTTGAAGCTGCCGGTCTCACCGCTGGAAGTGAGCGACGTCTTCGATGCGCTCCCGACCAGTGTGCGCACGTTGCTGCTTGTGGCGCTGGTGGATGTTTCAAGGATACAGTCCTCAATGATATTCCTGTCCGCGGCTCCGGTAAACCAGACGGCTGTACCGTACGACGAACCTGTCGACCGTATTGTCAGATTCCGGAAACGCAGGTAGTCCGCCCCGTCCAGCATGAGTGTTGCGCCGATGCTCGAGTGTGATGTTGTGAGAATACGGCTTGCGGCGTTGCCGGAACCTCCGTCGAAGGTAATGGTATTGGTCGCGCTCGCACCGGCAATTTCGGGGATTTCAATCTCCTCCGAGTATGTCCCGGATGCGACGTTGAAGGTCACGGCACCGCAGACGCCGTAAAGATCCAATGCGTCCACCGCCTCCTGGAAGGAGTTGAAGTCGGGTGAAGCCCCGCCGATGGAATACGTCCCTGTCATGGCCGCCTGGATGACGGCGCTGCTGGTATCGTTGTCATTCAGCGTGTCGACGATATTGTTCGGCATGGTTGTATATGCCGTGACCGTATAGGCCGTATTGGCAGCCCATGTACGAGTACCAAGGTTCACCTGCGTCTCACGAGACGCTGCCGTGAGCGTATCGAGATACCCTGTCCAGCTGTACGACGGCTGCGGCGTACCGTTGATCGACCAGTTGATGGTCGCGGAGGTCAGCGGCAGGAGGCCGAAGTTCTTCAGCGTGACAACCACATCCTCCGTTCCTGCGCAGAAGCCGAACGGTTCGTCGATCGATGCGATTCCCGCATCGTTCGGGATGGGATTGAGCGCCGCGGCGTAATAGATCTCCACGCGGCAGATCGTTCCTGTGAGCTCCGTCCACACCCCGCCGGTAATGGGGAGGTTCCCTCCCTGATGACCGAAGCGGGTAATGTTGACAGTGTTTCCGAAAATGCTCGATGCGTACGGACTTGATCCGTCATACGAGTTGTACAATGTGCCGCCGTTGGTTCCACGTGCGCCGACGACACCGATGTAATCTCCTGCCTGGACAAGGATATTACAGGGGATCATCGCCGTGGAGTTGACATTCGTCCAGTAGCCCAGAGTCGTGTAGTTCGTGGTCAAGGTGGGGTATACGCAGATGCTTGCGGGACTCCCACCCATCTTGAACAACTGGATATTCTGCGCGGCCGAACTGGCATTCGTCGGCACACGCACGCCGACGATTTTGAAATCCACCGGAGCCTGGAACCAGAAGCCGCGGATCATCGACGATGTATACGTACTGCTGTGCGGTGGCAGCGGCATCATCGTCTGGGCGCTGGAAGTATACGCCATCCCGGCCACGATGGAGACAATGAAGAGCAACGAGAGAAGGCCCTGTGGGAGACGCCTCTCCTGACAATGTGGTGCACTGGGTAACATATTTTCCTCGTGTATGTGGTGAGTGGGAACTCTATGTCAATCGCAAACCGAAACTTCGCCGGTCCAAACAACAAGAACCACAGCCGGACTCATGGTGTATCCCGTCACACTCAAACGAGTACGACAGGGCAGCACGGCCCAGAATGCAGGAGAATAGCAGTTTTAGTATGTATGTATCATGTATGGCGGAATATAAGGAGTGACCTCAACTAATGCAATGGTATTGCACAACATTATCCTGATCGCGCTTTTTTCCTTCAAGAGCGGACTGGTTTTGAGAAAGGGATTCTGCACGGAGCATCGAACGGGAAACCCGGTGCTGTCTGATTGCGTGCATGACGCAGCCATTCGCAGGGAATCGACGATTTGGGAGCGGTTGATCCTCTGCCCGGGATTGAGTACAATGCACCGTACACGCACCATTTAGTGGAGGACCCATGCGCAGAACGCTTCAGGCAATCGTTTCCACCCTCGTGATCGTGCTGCTCTCGAGCTGCAGCTGTCTGTTCAATGCCGCAGACGATTGGAGCACACACGAAATTGCAGCGGAGTATCCCAAGCTGTCGCTTCTCGAGATCCACGCGGGCCTGGAGCAATGGATACCCGAACTGTTTGTGCAGGAGGCACATATTGCGGTGACACATTCCAATGCCGAAACGGGAAGCATCCTGGCCCGAGGCCACTGGTCCGAAGCAACAATCTACGCCCCAAAGCAGAAAGCTGATATTCGTTTCGTCCTGACGATCGACATCGAGGAAAAACAGGCGCATTACCGGCTCGACAGCCTGCAGGCCTACTCCGGAAAGGACGAACGCATTCTACCCCAGATCGCTGACACCAGGCAGTTTCATCTCGATGCGCAAATCAGGTTCCAGAGCATGGTCGATCTCCTTTCCCGGGCGCTGCGGGCCGAGTCGGCAGACTGGTGATTTGTTAGACAATGCCACAAATTGCCTAATATTCGATTTATTTTTCCTAGACAACTCTTCGACATCGCGTAATTATGGTCACGATGCGGTGTAGGTGTTGCTCCCGAGGTCCGGGGCAACTTGATATTAACACCATGAATCCCCATGTTGCGCTTGCGTCAACGGCCCGGCTGATTCTGCCGCCGTCAATCCCCGTTCCACATGTCGATTCCATGCAGGATATTCGTGCGAAGGCTCCTGATTCCCCTTCTCGTTCTACTGCTCCATTCCTCTCTCACCGCTCAGCCCGCGACACGGCTCGGCGTATACGAAGGCATTGGATTCTCGGCGATCACGTACAACTTTCTCGGGCGGATGCACGACAGGAAGTTGGAGTCCATGCCGTTGATCGGACTCACGCTCGAGTTTCCATTATCGGACAATGTGCTTCTCGCCCTTCGTCCGGCGATGACCACGCTGAACGGAACCGCCGGACTGGCGGCGCGCCGTCAGGACGAAGCGGGGTCCACGTACCACCGCAGCTCCATAAAAGAGCAATGGGTACTCGAGGTTCCCATTCTTGCGAAGTACCTGTTCAGCGGCAAAGAAGTGCGTCCCTCGTTCAATGCAGGCGGTTTCATCTATATCAACGGCTCCCCTGCTGAAATCCGCGTGATGAAGGACAGTGATCCCTCCTACGAAGAGTCGGTCACGTACCCGATACTCAACGGAGGAGTGATGGCGACGTTCGGCCTGGAGATCGACGCTTCCCCGATGCTCCTGATAATTCCCGAGATCGGTGTGCGGCAGCAGCTCTTCCCTTCAATCGACACCGAAATCATCACCCAGAACAACAATCCCCGATTTTTCTTCTGCGTCGGAATCGTCTTCACCCTCGAAGTGGAGAAGTGGCGTTAGCGAGCTTCCACAGATTCACGGCCTTCCCCATCGTATGTGCACCATCCCTACCTGCCGAGCATCATCACCCTGTTCGTAACGGCATACTCTGCCGTGCGGGCCGTGAGCAGATACATGCCCGGAGACAGTTCAGGTACTCCCGTCGCCGCGAGGAACCAGCGGAAACTGCGGCTGCCGGGATCCAGAACGGATTCACTGAACAAGGCCACCTCGCGTCCGAGCAGATTGTACAGACTGATACGCACGTGAGCGCGCCGTTGAAGCGAAAGCCGGATATGCAGCTGATCGCTCGCCGGATTCGGCGCGACGGACATGGTGAGCAGCGGACGCCGAGGCACAACCTGATCGACGGAAGACGCGGTATTTTTCAGCGCCAGGACTGAAGTGCCGTCGGCTACGAAGAGCGTTCCATCGGCGAAGATCGCCTGGGGGGTGGTTTGTTCGAGCTGCATCTGCCATGCCGTCGTGCCGTCGGAGCGGTGCAGGGCATAGAAAACGTCGTGTTCATAATCCCCTACATACACGTACTCGCCCACGATGAGAGGAGTGTACAGCCCTTCGCCGGCGAATACATGTTTCCAGCTTAGTACGCCGGTATGACGGTCCAGCGCATACAGGACGGCGACGCCAGCCGTGTCTCTCCAGGCGGTGTAACAGACGATATCCGGAGCGAGTGCCATACAGCCCGTAGCCAGTCCGGCTGGCACCTTGATCTCGGGGAATTCCGTCTCCCAGAAGATGCTGCCGTCGGCGGGATCGACAGCGCGTACCGCACCCGCATTGGACGCATACAGCGTATCGTCGCCAGCGATGACCTGAGCGTAACTGCGTTCGTAGGATTCGATGCTCCAGAGCTCGGTACCGTCAGTCTTGTCCAGGGCGAACAGACGTCTGCCGATGTTCGCGTACACCGCGTTTTCATCCATCGTCGGAGTGCTGTTCCCGTTGGTACCGATATCATACGACCAGAGAATCGTGCCATCCGCCAGGTCGATGCAGAACACGGTATCGGTCATCACATAGGCCCGACCGCCGTCGATCAGCACATTGCGTGTATACAGCGCTCCGATCGGCGTGGACCACAGTTCCGTGCCGGATTGCCGGTCCAGTGCATACAGTGCCGTCCCATGCTGTCCGCCGCAGAGTACGAGTTCTTCCGTGACCGCGGGCACATGGTTCATCGATGCATTCGTCCCTGGAATCGCGAACGTCCACAGCACATTCCCCGTGGCCGCATCCACCGCCACGGCGTGATTCGGATCGCCCTGCCGGGCGCCGTACAACACGCCATCGTAGTAGGAGAACGGATTGATGTTGGCGGAGAGCATCGCCGCTGCTCCGGACACCTGCAGAGGCGGCTGAAACTGCCTGTCGTCCACATACGAAGTGCGTTCCTTGGCGCCGTTGACCATCGGCCAGTTTTGCGCGGCGGCGGGATGCACACTCACGACAGTGGAAAACGCGAGAAACAATGTCACGGCCGCTGCCGTCATCCTGAAACATGCGATCATCGGGACCTCCTTTTCTGAAATACCATCGGCACCACCCGGCGCGCGGCCGGTGGTGTCGTGTGTGCAGACTGGTTGAATGCAATCAATAAAAGAAAATATTAGTGGTTTTGCAATGTTTTGACAGTCTCGTGGAATACACGATGCCGGAAGCAGGGACCGGCGACCGGGGGGAACAATGCACCCCGTCCTCCTTGTTGTACTGATAGAGTCACTAATTCCCGTCTCCTCAACGGTCGTCTGCAGCGGTACAAGACCTTCGGGAGGAAGCATTACCAAGTTGAGATGTCATGACATTTGAAATGTGGGTCGTAATTGGTCTTCTGCTGACTGCGCTGCTGCTCTTTTCCACCGAGCGCATCGGAGTGGACCTTACCGCATTGCTCATCATGTCAGTCCTTCTGCTCGCTGGTGTACTCACTCCGGAGGAAGGCTTCTCGGGATTCAGCAATGCCGCCACCGTCACGGTCGCAGCGATGTTCGTCTTGAGTGCCGCTCTGCAGAAAACGGGAGCGGTGAGCTTTCTCGCCATACTTTCAACACGCATTTTCGCACAGAGCTACTGGATCGGTATCGCCCTGACCATGCCCCTTATCGGCATTGCGTCCGCTTTCATCAACAACACCCCCGTCGTCGCCGTATTCATCCCTGTGCTGCTCGGCGTTGCACGTGACACCTCCATCAGTGCCACACGGCTTTTGTTGCCCATCAGCTTCGCCTCGATGTTCGGAGGGATTCTGACGCTGGTGGGGACATCGACCAACATCCTCGTCAGCTCCATTGCGGCCGATCACGGACTCCCGGCCTTCGGGATGTTCGAATTCACCAGTCTGGGCGTGCTGTTTTTCATCGCCGGTGTGGGGTACATGCTCCTCATCGGCGTACGCATGCTCCCCGAACGCCGCGCCGAACAGAGTCTGACGAGCCGCTACGAGATGGCGGATTACCTGACGGACGTCGTCCTGCTGCCGGAAGCACCCTCCGTCGGGACAACCGTATCGGCCTCGTCGATGGTGCGCGAACTCGATGTCGACGTCCTCGAGGTAATCCGCGACGGAAAGCGTCTCGAGGAAAACGTCGGTGATATCGTTTTGCACGCGGGTGATATGCTGCGGCTGCGCTGCGATGTGCAGCAGATACAGAAGCTGCAGAACAGAGTGGGATGCAACGTCAAAGGCGCTCCCCTGCGGGATGAAGATTTTAACGACGACGACCTGACCCTTATGGAAGTGATTGTCGCGCCGAATGCGACGCTGGAGGGACAGAGCATCCACAGCAGCGCGTTTCGCAATACGTTTCGTGCCACGGCGCTGGCGCTGCGCCACCGCGGAGATCTGCTGCACGAGGGTTTCAGGAAAACGCGTCTGCTCGCGGGCGATGCGATTCTGGTGGAGGCACTGCCGAGGGATGCAGAACGGCTCAAGACCAATCGCAATTTCGTCGTCGCATCGGAAATCCAGGTACCAGTGTACCGCCGATCACGGCTGGCCGCGGCACTGCTGGTGACGCTGGGCGTGATCGTCACCGCGGCATTGAACATCCTCCCGATCTCCACGGCTGCAGTGGCCGGCGCCATGCTGCTGGTGGCCACGCGCAGCATCACACTGGAGGAAGCCTACCAGGCAGTGGAGTGGAAAGTCATCTTCCTGCTCGGCGGCATCATCTCCCTCGGAATCGCGATGGAAAAGACGGGACTGGCGGCACTGATGTCCGACGGCCTCATCGACAACATCGGCTCGTACGGACCGACCATTCTGCTGGCGGCGCTGTACCTGCTGACGACCTTGCTGACAGGCGTCATGTCCAACAACGCCACGGCCATCCTCGTCGCACCCATCGCGCTGGCAGCGGCCGAGGCCATGGGGATCAGCGCGCGTCCCCTGCTCATCGCCGTGACCTTTGCGGCGAGTGCCAGTTTCCTCACGCCGGTGGGCTATCAGACGAACACCATGATCTTCGGCGTCGGGCAGTACCGTTTCAGTGATTTCCTGAAGGTAGGGACGCCCCTGACTCTGCTGTTCTGGATCATGGCCATTTTTCTCATCCCAGTTTTCTTTCCCTTTTAAGGCACAGACATGGAACAGCTCCAACAGATCATCGACCAGATCATGGCATTCTTCAACCTGACGCTTTTCACGCTCGGCAAAACGCAGGTCTCGGTCTGGACCATCGTGTACGTCGTGGTGGTCGGGTTTCTGCTGTTCTGGCTGACGGGAAAACTGAACAACCTGCTTGTCTACCGATTAATGTCGAAGAGCAAGATCGACATCGGCACGCGTGCCGCGCTCGGATCCTTTCTCCGCTACTTCCTGATCACCATCGGATTCATCATCCTGCTGCAGACCGCGGGCATCAACCTCAGCAGTCTGACTGTGCTTCTCGGCGCCCTCGGTGTCGGTATCGGCTTCGGACTCCAGACCATCACCAACAACCTGATCAGCGGACTGATCATCTTCCTCGAGCGTCCGATCAAAGTAGGCGACCGCATCGAAGTGGACGACGTCGCCGGCAACGTGACCGACATTTCCATGCGCGCGACGGAAATCCTCACCAACGACAACATTTCCATCATCGTGCCGAACTCCGAATTCATATCGAAGACCGTCATCAACTGGAGCCATTCCGATCGCAACGTACGATTCAATTTTCCCGTCGCGGTGTCGTACAGGGAAGACGCCGATAAGGTCCGCGACATCCTCACCGACGTCGCCATGCAGGAGGAGGCCGTATTGAAGGACCCCGCACCCGACGTCCTCATCCGCGATTTCGCCGACAGCGCCGTCATCTTCAACCTTCGGGTATGGACGCGAGACCTGACCGACCGTCCCGGTGTGCTGAAAAGCCGTCTGTACTACGCCATCAAGCGCCGTTTCCGCGAGCACAACATCGAATTCCCCTACCCCCAGCGCGACCTGCATATCAAAGAGTTTCCACAGCCGGATGCACACAGCGACGCGTGACACCTCATTGATATTTTTCTTCAATAGCTGGATAAATAAAACCCCGGCGGGTGCCGGGGCGGATTGAAATCGTATTACCAAGTCTTACGGGAGAAGCTCTGCCGGAGAAACCGCATCGAAAGGTTTCAGGCTGAGCTGTTCTTCCAGGCCCTGAATCCCGTCAGCGATATCCTCGGACACGGGCTGCGCATGGTACGGCTGCTCACCGTAGCTCTGCAGCTCTTCTTTCAGAAAGCCCGTGTACGCCAGTCCGATCGCCTTGAGCTTGCGCAGCATACCGTGTTTCATATCGCCGAGCTGGATACCGTCCTGACCGCCGGCGGTGCGCAGAAGTTCATCGATCAGCTGCCGAAATTTCCCTGTCCACTTGTACGTTTGCTGATACACTTCCAACTGCGGACTTGAGAGGGCAATCCAGGCCAGTTCATGGTGGTCTTCGATATGGCGGGTCTTCAATCGCAGGCGTTTTTCCTCATGGCGGAGCGCGCGATAGAGGAACTCGGCCAGGCCGGATTCCAGCCGTATGTCATTGTGCACGAAGTCATCAGCGAATTCGTTTTCCAAATGCAAGTTGGCACCCTTCGGCTTGTGGTAGACGGTGACGGAAGCGAACCCCGGTGTGTGTCGGGGTTTGAAAACGCAAAATACACCAAACATCGGTACCAGCGAAAATTAAAGCGCCGTGATACTTTTCCAGAACAACCCGTCCGCATATCGCGCAAAATATCCGGGCTCCTCGAGAAGACGCCTGATGAGCGTGGTCTGCGGATCGGAGACCGGAGCCATTGTCGGTCGATAGTAGCCGGTGAAATCGATAAACAGATCCTGGACGCGGCCGGACCGAGGCGGCATGGGCATGCGGAACTCGGCGGCCACCCATTCACCTTTGACGAGGGAGACGTAGTCGCCGTCGGCGGCGCGGACACGGGAGGCACAGCGGCTCCCGTCATTCCGCTCGGCAGAGACGAGAGGCAGAGGTGTCACACTCACAGGGGACGGCAGGGCGGCATCGATTGCGACGTAGTCAACCATCCAGATCGCGGCCGGTGCGTCGAGACGAACCCGCAGTTCGACGTCGGCGATGCCGCTCACATCGATGCGCCGCGCAACATCCCTCCACGCTTCATGACCCACTTCGCGGACAGTGCCGGCGCTGCACCACTGCGCGCCGTCCCATACGGACACAGCCAGCAATCCCTCCCGCTCGAGAACCGCACGGAAACACGCGCGGGCGTCTGCACTGGCATTGAGCGCGTCGTACTGCGCCTGCAGGCCGCTGCCGTAAAGACCGAGGAAATGTCCGTGCAGTTTCGATCCCCATCGTGTGTTCCGCAGGCGCAGCAGCAGCGTAACAGAGTCCGCCCCCGCAGGCAGCGGGAAACGGCATTCTACGCTCTGTCGCTCGCCACGCCGCGCCGGATCTGCTGTCGGCAGGGCCAACCAGGCTTCGCCGTCCTCAGCGCCCAGCTGAGGCAGAATGTCGTGTCCGCGGCGGTCAACAGCAGCCAGCGGAAGCACGGGACGCACTGCGAGCAGCCGCCCTTCCTCGGTGGGATACACTACAGTGCCGGGCATGTGCTCAACGCACAGCAGGCCCAGGCGGTCGATGGAATCGACTTCCGCGAGGATATCACGCACACGCAGTCGAAGCATCCCGTTCACGGGACGCAGGTGATGGAGCCGGGCCACATCGCTGCGCTGCGCTGCGCGGAAGAACGCTCCCGCGACAACATCGACCTCCGGCTGCCAGGTGTCGCCGTCCCAGCTTTCGATAAAGGGACAGCCAGTGACATGTCCCGTCCCGCCGCTTCCCTTGTCCTCGTTCTCCTCCGGTTCGACAGGGGGCGGCGAACTCTTTTTTTCCTCCGACTTCGTGGCGAGGGACAGAAGCACCCCGTCCGTGACAGCGCCGAGCAACGTCAGTGCCATGCGCCCGGTCAGCGGGCGATGAAGAAAGTACATGTTGACAATTTTTGCCGTGTCGAGGTTGCGCGATGTGTTTCCCTGCAGCAGGCGAAGGAATCGCGGGGAATCGAACACACCTTTCCGGACCATCGGTTCGAACGGCGGTGTCAGTTCCGTGCCGTCACAGCGCAATAACCGCGTGATGTGCCCGAACAGCAGAAGGCGGGCCTGGGAGCCGTCGGGCGTCATATACCAGAGCCGCTGTGCGTCCGCGCCCAGGAAGAGCACCTGCTCGGGTGCGCGCTCGCGGCGGTGGAGAACGAGTTCCTCACCGATTTGGACTGTGCCTCCGCCCGCGCAGTCCGCCTCTCTGCGTGCATGAAGCATTTCCGTTAACTGCTCCCGCGACGGCATGGTCATCCCGGCATACTTCCCGGTCATCATGCTGCCGTCGTCGAACTGGCAAACGACCTTGTCGCCCGTCTCGAGCAGCGTCAGCGCCGAGTCGGGCGAGAGCGCCAAATATTCCTCGTTGGATTCGTCGATTTCCGATCCCGCCCAGTATCCCAGCAGCGTGCAGCCGCTGCCGCCCAGCAGTATGGCCAGCAGCAGCACGGCGAAAAGAAGTCGGGTTGAAGCACGCATGACAGACCTCCGATAATTGTGTACCACACGGGAAAATCAGTATTCCCCACCGCACACGTGTCATGAGGATGTCATTCTTCTGTTTGAGTACCGTTTTCTCATCGTGAGCTATTACCTGGAGGATTGAATATGAAACGCGATCGACGATGGACCAATGATACTGTCACTGCAAGCGCGGTAGTGCCGCGATCCGCCCCTCTCACCTACACATCCGAGGCTGATACAGGTACCTGGATCACCGTCGGCGTGCTCGCAGGCGCTGCAGTACTCGCGGCGACCGTGTAAAGGATCGCCAATTCTTCTCCGGCACTCTTGGAGAATAATGCAATTGCCAACTAAGACTGCATTTCTATATAACATACGAATCCTACATTTCTTCCCTTATTTATATGCAATAGGCAGTACTGCCCATAAAAATGGGTAGTACTACCTATTGATTATCGCTGCGCCCGGGCGTACCCTGACACTGTCGTATTCTTCTTAAATACACGTTTTCTCACCAACTCCGCCGCACAGCCATGTGCAGCGTGCGGTACCTACTGCTCTCGCCCTGAGGGTGGCCTGCCTCATGTTTCCCCTGTGTTGAGGCTGACGAGAATGGAACACGTCGTGGCAGCATGCGTGAAGCTGCCGCGCGCGTCTCTATACAAACATTCTTCTCAAGCACAACAAGGAACACCATCATGAGAACATGGCGTATTTCCAGAGGGCTCTTTGTCCTCGGTGGCGCATTGCTGCTTATCCTCGCAGTGCAGGTGCCCGTGTACGGGCAGCATCAATCCCTGAATTCATGGGGAGGAAATTTCTACGGACAGTTGGGACTTGTTACACCGCAATTTCCACAGCAAGTACCTGGCCTTACCGGGGTCAGCGCAGCCGCGGCTGGAGATCTGCATGCACTCGTGATCAAGAATGATGGGACACTCTGGGCGTGGGGATCGAATGTCAACGGTCAGGTGGGCACCGGTGCCGGTGCGATGATCCCGAGTCCAGTCCAGGTTGGAACAAACACCAATTGGACAGAAGTGGCATGCGGGCTTCGTTTTTCCATGGCCATCCGGTCAGACGGAACACTCTGGGGTTGGGGAATGAACAATCATGGGCAGCTCGGCGACGGCACGACCACGCAGCGGACATCACCCGTGCAGGTCGGCACTGGTACCTCCTGGTCTGCTGTTGCATGCGGAGCGTATCACACCATTGCCCTCAAAACCGACGGCAGTCTCTGGGCATGGGGACTCAATGCAGATGGACAGCTCGGGGATGGTACGACCGTCTCACAGATTTCTCCAAAGCAGATTGGATCACAGACAAACTGGGCGTCTGTCTCCTGTGGCGGAGCGTATTCTCACGCCATCAAGACAGACGGAACCCTGTGGGGTTGGGGATACAACGGTTTCGGGCAGCTCGGGGACGGTACAAACACGCAGCGGTCAAGTCCTGTTCAGATCGGGAGCGCAACCTGGGCAGTGATGACAAGCGGCAATGGTCATGCACTCGCACTGCGCACGGACGGTTCACTGTGGTCGTGGGGATTTAACTTTTACGGGCAGCTCGGAGACGGCAGTACAACCGCCGTAAATTCTCCTGCACAAGTCGGAACCGCAACTCACTGGGCCGCGGTCGATTGCGGCTCAAACCACTCCGTCGCAATCAGAACAGACGGTACGATGTGGGTCTGGGGCAAAAATGATTATGGACAGCTCGGGGACGGTACATTTACCGCGAAAAGCACGGCAGTACAGATCGGAACCGCGTCAGACTGGAGCATTCCAGTCGGTGGCGGGGATTTCAGCTATGCGCTCAAAACCTCTGGTTCTATCTGGACTTTCGGTATCAACAGTCAGGGACAGCTGGGTGATCCCCTGCGTTCACGCTATCACTCCCCGCAACCGATGGCGAACTTCGGCCAGGCCATCATGATGTCCTGCGGCACGGAACACACTGCAGCAATTCACGCTGATGGCACACTATGGGCATGGGGGAGAAACCATCTCGGTCAGGTCGGTGTGGGAAGCACTGTCACCAAGATCCATCCTGAGCAGATCGATGTCGGAAGCTGGTCACACCTCTCCGCTGGTGCCCACTTCACGCAGGCAATCAAAAGTGACGGAACATTGTGGGCATGGGGTGCTAATTACTATGGCTCTTTAGGAAACGGTACGACCACATGGAGCCTCGTACCCATCCAGATTGGTACGGCATCAGACTGGAGCCTTGTCGCGTGTGGCTACGTACACACCGTAGCATTGAAGAACGATGGATCCCTCTGGGCCTGGGGAAGAAATGTCGAAGGTCAAGTGGGTGACGGAACGACAACGGATAGACTAGCACCGGTGCAGATCGGTTCCTCCACCGATTGGATTGCCGTTGCCTGCGGTGGATACCACACCCTTGCGCTGAAAGATGATGGTACGCTGTGGGCATGGGGGCAAAATACCTCCGGACAGCTAGGTGATGGGACACAGACAAACAGGACTTCTCCGACGCAAATCGGTACAGCCACGGACTGGTCTCGCATTTCCGGAGGATTTGCATTTTCACACGCCGTGAAGACCACCGGAACACTATGGGGATGGGGGAAAAACCAATATGGCAGTCTCGGTGACGGAAGCACGACCACGCGAACCGCACCGGTGCAAATCGGGAGCTCAACAAATTGGGCGAATGTCTTTGCCGGGTGGTATCACGCCGCAGCCGTCACGAATGGTATGGAACTCTGGACATGGGGGCGCAACGACGATGGGCAGGTCGGTGACGGCACGTTCACTGAAAGGCATGCACCCGTGCAAGTCGGAAGTGCCACGGCATGGCAGGATGTGTCGCTCGGTCAGATCCATACCGTCGGACTATTCAGTGCCAACCTGATCTGCGATCCGGCACCGCAGCTGATCACCTCGTCGACTCCCTCGGCGAAACAGACGGTGGCGGTCAAGTATCTCGGCGGCGCCAGCGGAAAAGTCTACGGCCTGTCGGTCCGCTTCCGCTTCGATCCGACCATTGTCTCC
>PKTF01000335.1 GCA_002869275.1 Ignavibacteria bacterium
CGAGGACGAGGACGTTCTGCTGAGGTTCATGGATCCGACGGCCTCGAGCAGTTCGCGGTTGGACCGGTAACGGCGTGCGTATTCGATGAGCCCCTGCATGGCATCGCGGTTGCTGCCTTCAACCAGGGCGCGACGGAGCTGAAAGTGCAGTTCGGTATCTTCGCCGAGCAGCAGTTCCTCACGGCGCGTGCCGGATAGCTGAATATTGATCGCGGGGAAAATGCGGAGGTCGGCAAGTTCGCGATCGAGCACGATTTCAGAATTACCCGTGCCCTTGAATTCCTGGAAAATCAGTTCATCCATCTGCGAACCAGTTTCCACGAGAATTGTCGCGATGATGGTCAGGGATCCGCCGTGTTCAATATTGCGCGATGCGCCGAAGATTTTCTTGGGGATTTCCAGAGCGCGTGCATCCACACCGCCGGACATGATGCGTCCGCTGCCCTTGATGCCGGCGTTGAAGGCGCGGCCGAGGCGTGTGAGTGAATCCAACAGGATAACGATATCCTTGCCCGTCTCCGCCTGGCGCTTTGCATACTCGAGTGCGAGCCGGGCCACACGCGAATGCGACGCGAAATCGCGGTCATTACTGCTGGCGAACACCTTCCCGCGGATGGAGCGCTCCATCTCGGTCACCTCTTCCGGCCGCTCATCGATAAGGAGAACGCAGAGTTCGATATCCTTGTGATTGCGCGTGATCGCATCAGCCATCTTCTGCATGAGGATGGTCTTACCCGAGCGCGGGGGAGAAACGATGAGAGCGCGCTGACCGCGTCCGATCGGTGCGATCAGATCGACGATACGCGTGGTGAGGTCCTGTGTTTCGAGGTTGATACGCTGGTCGGGGGCGATGGCGACCTGGCGGGTGAGTTCGAGTACAGACTTGTACTGGTTTGGTGGAACACCATTCACATCGTGAATGGATGATACCTGCCACTGACCGTTTTTATCGCGGGCCGTGCCGGTAACAAGACAGCCGTCTCGCAGACCGATGTCACGCACCATTCCTGTCGGAACGTAAACGTCCGTCTTGTCGCGATAGAACTCCTTGCTAAACTTGCGGATGAATCCGAAACCTTTGGGCTCGAGTTCGAAAACCCCGCTGAAATCCATTTCTCTCATATTTCCCATGAATGCGAATCTGGAAGGAACATGGCTGGCGCAGCCTTCTCTAATATAGTGTTTTCCGAGGCCATAGACCAATAGATATGCTGTATGCCGTATGCTGTCATCGGTACAGGGTTTCCGCCTTCACCGTTCAGGCAACCTGCGCGCTTGCATCCCTTCACAGACCGCCGCATCTTATGCTCTTGTAAGGAACAATCAACGACAGACCCAATTGTTACAAGGACATCCCCATGAAAACAGCATTCGTCACCCAGGTCGCGAAAAACGGCATCACCTTTGCCGGTCGTACGAACTCCAACCACTGGATCACGATGGATGGCCCGGAAAAATTCGGCGGCAGCGATGCCGGCGTGCGTCCCAAAGAGCTGCTGCTGCTGTCGCTGGCCGGTTGCACGGGCAGTGACGTGGCCTCGATTCTCGCGAAGAAACGCGTGGCCCTCGACAACCTCGAAATGAATATCAGCGCCGAGGAATCCGAAGAACATCCCATCGTATTCACCAGCATGCATATCGAGTATGTCTTTTACGGCGAGGGCATCGAAGCAAAAGATGTCGAACGCGCCATCGAACTTTCCCAGACGAAATACTGCGGCGTCACCGCCATGTTCGAGAAGGCCATGAAGGTCACGCATAGCTACAGGATTGAAGCACACAAATAGGCTGTATGCCATATGCTGTATGCTGCATGGCATTTCGTCCTCTGAAGCGCATATTTCCTCGATGAAATATGCGCTTTTTGCATATGGCATACGGCATACGGCATATGGCATATGGCATACGGCATATGGCATACGGCATATGGCATACGGCATATGACCATATAAAAGTGGACCGCCGCAAGGGGGGTCTACTTGCGGCGGCTTGAGGTTCAAATCCTCATGTGAAATGAGAAATTTCTAGCTATACCACCGAGGGTGCGGTATAGAAGGGGTTCGCGAGGAAATTGCCCGCGTGAGCGGACATGCGAAAAAATTCAGGCCCCCTGTGTCAACGCAGGTGGGGTAAGAAAAAGAGAGAGGAGGTTTATTCTTTTTCATACTATGAAAATAAAC
>PKTF01000137.1 GCA_002869275.1 Ignavibacteria bacterium
GGACAGCCTGCATGCGCTGCTGCGAGGCCGCATTCATGATACCACCCGGGTGAATGCGTTGAATCGGTTGACCTTTCTGAACCGACTAAACGAGAAGCGTGCCGGTCCTACTGGAGAAGCGGCACTACAGTTATCGCGAGGGATTGGTTTTCGCAGAGGCGAGGCGGATGCCCTGGTCTGGCTATCGATGGTACATCATTATCAGAGAAGGCTTGACAGCTCGTGCGTGCTCGCAGAGCAAGCAGTTGACCTGTGTGAGCGTATTCGCTATCGCCGGGGCCGACAGTGGGGCAATCTCCAGCTCTGCTGGAACGCTCTTAGAAGGAGCCAGTTCGATCTGGCGCGGAAGCATCTTGGAGAGGTTCATGAAGAGCACATCGGTGTCCATGATATTGAACTACACGTTTGGACGCTGATTGCGGAAGGTGAACTGCAACGGATGGAGCGAAACACAGCAGAATCCCGGAAATCATTCCGCAAGGCGATCCGCCTTGCGGAAGTATCCGAAGAACCAACCTGCCTGGCGGATGCATATCAACACGCTTCAAGGGCGTATGACCAAACCGGCAATGAGACCGAAAAGAGTTACCTCCATTCCGCCCTGGATATCGTCAACAGGACGAGAGATACCATGCGGATTGCGCGATTCAGCAATAACCTGTACTCGCTGTACTCAAGACAGGGGAAGCCGGATAGTGCTCGAATCCATCTGAACCGAGCCGCGGATCTCGTGGAGATCATGGGTGACACGTATAGTCTTGTATTGATGATGCTCAATCTCGGTGTTGAGAATGCGAAGGCCGGCAAGTACGAAGCGGCACTCCGCTTTTTCCTGCGCGGAGAGACCGCGGCGAGACAAATCAACGATCCTGGTCTGCTGACCAGTGCACTGAGGTATATCGGAATGCTTTTCGGTCAGCAGAAACGTCATGATCAGACGATCAAATACGCTACCGGGGCCCTGGATATTGCTTCCGCGATGAATGATTCAAGTGCCATTTCTCGTTTGCATGAGTCTATCGGTATGGCACACTACTGGACCGGCCGATACGATAGCGCGCTGTATCACTGCCACAGGGCTGTCGATATGGTGCGGAGAGTGGGTGGGTGGCAACTTAGCAGACGGCTCAGTAATCTCGGATATGTGCTGTATCGGACCGGTCAGCCAGACAGCGCGAGATCTGCCTTTGCGGAGGCTGTAGCCATTGGTCGAACAACCAGTGACGTACCAACGCTATGCAACGCACTTGCAGGGTACGGACGGGTACTGTCAGTACTAGGACAACATAACGACGCGCGAGCTGCTGTCGATGAGGCATATGAGTATGCCCGCGAGCTGCGTAATCCCGATGACATCAGTAGTGCCGTTGAATCCCTTGAAATCGTCTGTGAACAACAGGGAGACTTCAAAGGTGCCTATGAGGCGCATCTGACCGTGACTGCCATACGAGATTCGATGCTCCAAGAGGAAAATCGCCGGACCATCAACGAAATGGGCGCGAAGTACGAGGCCGACCAACGGGAGAAGCAGATCTCGTTGCTAGAAAAAGATAAAAAGCTGAAAGACCTCACACTCGTCCAGCAGACGGAACAGCTGCGCGTGCGCACGCTCGAAGCGCTCAAGCGCAAACAGCAGATCGGTCTGCTGGAGAAGGATAAGGAAATCCAGTCTCTCGAACTCCTACGCCATCAGGCGGACTACTCCCGTCAGGCCGCCGTGACCGAACAGCGGGAGAATGAAGTTCGCCTGCTCACCAAGGACAAGCAACTGCAGGCCTCACTCCTCGATCGCGAGACCTTCCGGCGCAACGCCTTTCTGGGCGGACTCCTTGCGCTGCTCATCGTCACTGGACTCATTTTCTACCGTCTGCGCGAACGCAAGAAAGCCAACACACGCCTGTCGAACACACTCTCCGAACTGCGCCGCACGCAGGACCAGCTCATCCATTCGGAGAAGATGGCGACGCTGGGCGAACTCACCGCAGGCATCGCGCACGAGATCAAGAATCCCCTGAACTTCGTCACCAACTTCTCCAACCTCTCAGGGGAGATGGTGGACGAACTCGAAATACAGGTGCGCAACTTGCCGTCGACAGAGGTCGACGCGCAGAATGGTAATGGCGATCCCGAAGTTCTCTCCATCCTCGACGACCTGAAAGCCAACATGGGAAAAATCCA
>PKTF01000382.1 GCA_002869275.1 Ignavibacteria bacterium
GACGACGGCAGCACGGCGAATTCCCGCCTGTCCTTCGTCGCGGGTGATCCGATTTTCGGCACGGTGACGAATACCGATCTGCAGAACGCCTACGGCCAGAGTTCACAGGGACAGCAGTACATGTACCCGGATCAGCTCACCCCGACGCCCAACGGCGTGGGTATTGCCTATTACAACGGCGATGAGAGCATGATCGGTGCTGTGCGCGGTGAGAAGAACAATTTCAAGACCGTGTACTTCGGCTTCGGCATGGAAATGATCAAGGATGCCGCGGTGCGCGACGAAGTCATGAAGCTGACCTGGCAGTGGTTCCACGGTATCATCAGTTCGGTCGAATACGACGCCGCGGTGCGCACGCTGAGCCTCGGGCAGAACTACCCGAATCCGGCCTCTGCCGCGACGACGATACCGTTTACCGCGGCATCGCATGAGCGCAGCCTCCGCGTCTACGACATCACCGGGCGCCTCGCGGGCACCTATGCCGTTCCCGCAGGCAGCACGCAGCTGCAGCTCTCGGCCAACGGACTGCGTCCGGGTACGTACTACTACCAGCTCTTCGACGGTGACGCCATTGTCGGCAGCCGTGTCATGCAGGTATTGCGGTAACGAACGCACCCCGTAGTTCGCCACAGCGGTCGCCGAAGGCGATCTGCCTACGTCCTATATCCTACGTCCTATTGCGCAAAGCCCGCCATTGGCGGGCTTTGCTGTTCTCCCCCGCAATCAGTAAGTTTGGCATTAGCTGATCCTTATTGGAAGCCCTGCCTGAAACATTAAATCTTTCGGACCCAAACGCATGGAAATCAAGAACATCATCTTCCTGCTTGTCCTCCTCGCAGCCCTGGGGATTTTCGGATATACGGCCCGCAAAGTCTTCGGGTATCTGAAAATCGGCAAACCGGAAAACCGCTTCGATCATTTCGATAAACGTATCGGCAATGTCATTGCCATCGCGCTCGGACAGACCAAGATTTTCCGCGATTCCGTCGCCGGACCGATTCATGCCGGCATCTTCTGGGGATTCATGATCCTGCTGCTCGCAGTGACCGAATCCATCGGCGAAGGTCTCATCCCGGGATTCTCCTTCAGTTTCCTTGGACCATTGTATAAGGTTATCGCGGCTGCGACCGATCTCATTGCCCTGGTGGTGCTCGTGGCGGTGATTTTCGCACTGTTCCGCCGGCACGTGGCCGGACCGAAGCGGCTCCGCGAACTCGACAGGCCTTCGCAGATGGACGCGACGCTGATTCTCTTCGCGATCTCTCTCATCATGCTTTCGATGTTCGTACAGAACGGCACGCGCATCGCCCTGGGCGACGGCGCTGATATCGCCGGCAGCTGGCGACCGATCAGCCTGATGGTGGCCGGGATGTTCGGCGCGAGCGGCTCAACGCACGTGATTTACGAAATCGCGTGGTGGGTGCACATCGTGCTGGTGCTGGGCTTCCTGAATTTCCTGCCGTACTCCAAGCATTTCCACGTCATCACCTCCATCCACAACGTGTACTTCAGCAACCGCGGCATTCGTCACGAAGGCGACGGCGCGCTGAAGCCGCTGGACCTGGAAGATGAAACTGCCAAGAAGTTCGGCGCCAACGACGTGGAGGACCTCACCTGGAAGCAGCTGTTCGACAGCTACACCTGCACGCATTGCGGCCGGTGTACGTCTGTCTGTCCGGCAAACATCACCGGCAAGCTGCTTTCGCCCAAGAAAATCATCGTCGACACGCGTACGCGCTTCGAGGAAAAGGCACCGCTGGTGACGAACGGCGTTGAAGATGCACCGGAGCTGCAGAAGCAGCTGCTGCATGATTTCATCACGCCGCAAGAGTTGTGGGCCTGCACCACCTGCCGCGCCTGCGTGCAGGAATGTCCGGTGATGATCGAGCACGTCGACGAAATCGTGGACCTGCGCCGCTACCTCGCGCTCACCGAGGGCGAGTTCCCCGAGCAGCTGCAAGTGCTGTACCGCAACCTCGAAAACAATTTCGCGCCGTGGCAGTTCAGTCCCGAAGACCGCGGGGCCTGGGCAGACGGACTCGAAATCCCCACGCTCGCTGAACTCGGCAGCGCCCAGGAAATCGACTACCTGTTCTGGGTCGGCTGTTCGGGCAGCTTCGACGCGCGTTACAAGAAAGTCAGCGTCGCGCTGGCGAA
>PKTF01000358.1 GCA_002869275.1 Ignavibacteria bacterium
CACCGACGTATACGATCGTGCGGGACTGCTGAATGAGCGCACGGTGCTCGGACACAACCTGCACACCGACGACACGCAGCTGGGTGTGCTGCGTGAACGCGGCTGTGCCGTGGTGCATTGCCCCGATTCCAACCTGTTTCTCGGCAGCGGGCGCTTCCCGCTCGAGCAGCACGCGCAGCAAGGACTGCGCATCGCACTGGGTTCCGACGTGGGCGCCGGCACAACGCTGAGCCTCTTCCAGATCATGCGATCTATGAGCTATGTGCAGGGACGCAGCCTGCATCCGCGCATTCCCTTTTACCATGCCACGCTCGGGGGAGCGGAAGCGCTGGGACTGGGCGACCGCATCGGCAGCCTCGACGCCGGCAAGCAGGCTGATATGATCGCCGTGCACGTGGACCGCCACTTCCCCCGCGGGAAAACCCTCGACCAACTTTCCTCGACCGAAATCGCCTCCGCCCTCGTGTACCGGACACAGGAATCCGCCGTCCGCCGCGTATGGCTGGGCGGACAAGAGACCCCCCTCAACTGATTTTCGTAGAACGTATTTTTCGATCAGACATGCCGATCGAAATGGACGGGATAGCTGTCCGAATTGCGTGATGAGAAACGTTCGGTGCGATCAGAACGTCGTGCGCAGGGCGAGGATGAGATTGCGTCCGGGGGCGCTCACGCCCGAAGCGAACGGACGGTAATGCGTGTCGAGGATGTTTTCGACGGCCGCATTGAGCTGCAGGTAATCCGAGAGCTGATATGATGTGCGAATGTTAAGAGTATACCATGACGGCGTGCCTTGGATGGTGGCCTCGGCGTCGTTGTCCTCGCCGCCGGGGGCATAGTCCTCGATGTGTTTCCAGGCGTTGTAGCGCAGCCCGAGTTCGGCACGCAGTCGGTCACCCCGAAAAATGAAGCGGGTGTGACCAAACACGGGGGGAATGTGTCCGAGCGGCGCGTCGTCGGTGATGTTCCAGCCGTGGGTCCAGCTGATTGACGAGCTGATGGAAAACGCCGTGCTGATATCCGCCAGCACACCCAGACTCGCCCCGTAGATGCGACCTTCCCCGGCATTGATATTCGCCTGTACGCGGCTCGGGGTACCGTCGTACATGATGGAATCCTGTCCGTTGAAGCGGTAATCGCCGCGCACGATGGCATCGGTGAGAAGCGTGTACCAGCCCACGGTGTTGACATGCACAGTGGATGCGATGGTTTTCTCGATACCCAGTTCGGCATTGTACGCATACTCGGGCGCGAGTTCGGGATTGGGCACAACCACGCTGCCCGGCGAGGAATCAAACACCTTGCCGGCATCATCGACATTGGGCGCACGAAAACCCGATGAGAGGTTCAGATTGAATGCGAGATCGTGCTGCGGTCGGAAGACGAGTCCGAGCGCGCCGTTGATCGCGCCGGTGTTGATTTCGAGTTCGTCGAAAGGGAAATCGAAAAAGGTCTTATCGGCGAAGGTCGCGTTGAGCAGAACGTGTGAATACCGCGCACCGGTGTTGAGCGTCCATGCCTCGTGCAGATGCCAGCGCCAGGTCAGGTAGGCCGCAAGAGTGGTCAGATCGCTGCCGCCGTCGGGATAGCGTGTAGACACAATGCTGCGAGCGCCAGTATCGATATCGAGTCCATATGCGGCGGACTGCACATCGTTGTATGTCCCTTCCACGCCATAGAACAGGCGGTGCACGTCGGTGTCGTCAAGCTGCTTCCAGGCATCGATATTCACCGACGCGACCGCGACGTCTTCTTCGCGATGTCGTTCCAGCGTGCTCGCGAAGCGGCGGTCGATGCGGTCTTCATCTACATTCTGGTAGGCTGCGACTACGCGCAGGTTGTCATACAGCGGCGTGGGCGCGCTCATCGAGAGCGACAGCGCGTGCATCATCCATGTCTGCGGACCGTACTTCCACTCCGCATATTTTGGCTGGCCGCTGCTGTATTCGGCGAGGCGGTCGTAGCGCGGCACATCGGATGTGGTGGAGTAATGCAGGCTATATTCAAGGTTGGTCAGGGCGTCCGGCGTGTAGCGCACTTTCTGCAGGAGGTTGAGCTGGTTGTAGCCGGTGAACTTCTGCACGTTGGGATTGTCGTTCACAACGACGACGTCCTCACCGTCACGACGTTCGACATACTCGAAACGTTTTCCCCAGTCCGGGTAAAACGGGTTCCGGATATTGCCTGCACGCAGGTCGCCGTATTCCGAAAACGTGATGCTGCTCAGAAACGCCACGCGGTCGAATCCCAGGTTGAAATCGAGGTGCCCGCTCTTCTCGAGATTGGCCGTGGCGTAGCGCAGCCAGGAATGTCCGCTGATATCGGTGCCCCCGTTGGTGTTCAGCCGCGGACGCCGCGTGTGGAAATCCATGACGCCGCCGAGCGCGTCGCTGCCGTAGATCACCGAGCCCGGACCGAACACCACTTCCGCATTCTCGAGAATGCCG
>PKTF01000309.1 GCA_002869275.1 Ignavibacteria bacterium
AATGCTCGTCGATGCCCGGCCGCAGCCGAGATCCAGCACGCGCATGCCTTCGCGCAGCGTCATGCCGTCGGTGAGCCATTCCATCAGCCAGACGGGATTGGGTCCCATCTGCGTGTCCATCATCCAATCGGGATCGTAGCGATTCGATCGTGGGAATTCAGGTTTGAACAGGGGGTTGACGGCGTCGCTCATACTGCGGGTCCTTGCGTTCATGGAGATTTTCGTATCCCAATATGCAGATTCCCATCCGCAATCACACACGATCCATACAACGTCATCCGAATTCTTGCGGCCGTGCTCCGCAGTGCGTATTATTCAGCGTTCCTGATCCTGAATTCATCCATTCCGGGAGGAAGAATGCTCCGCCGTTTATTGCTCATCGCCGTCATCTCATTTCTCACCGCGTGTTCGGCACCCGAGAACGACGAGCCTGCGGCCCAGGGTGATGCCTCTACACATGATGAAGCCCTGTCGGGGGAAGCTCACCGCAACGCCTTTCTGGACAGTTTCGTTCAGGAAGCAGCCCCTCGGCTGGAGAAACTGGCCACGGAGCTCTCACAGGATCTATTCCTGTTCTCTTTCGGCTTCCCGGAAGTTCACGACAAGTGGGAGAAATACATTGAAGAGGGACATAATGACTTCCCGATAGGCGCATTCACACTGCGTCATATCGAGGACAGCACAGTGGTGCTCACGCAGGACTCCCTCGCCGGTGCGACCTACCTCATCGTCCGCGTATTCGCGAATGTCGACGAACAGCAATTCGCCTACTACCACCTTCTTCACAACAAGTTTGCCGGGAACGGATTGCACTTCGTTTTTCTGTTCCACCAGGACGAGGATAATACCGCCACCTGGAAAGAGCTGCAGGCGGCGGAACTCAGTCTCCCCGGCTTCGTGGCGCGGCTGGATGAGGCGAAATTCGAGAACCGCGGGCTGTTCCGGGAACCCCAACTTTATGGCTACAACGAGTATCTCGTAGACAGCGAGGGCATGGTCATTGCCTCGGGTACCCAAACGCGATCGATAGAATTCCTCTACTGGACCCTGCAGCATGTCTTCGACAGCTGAGAAACTGTCGTCCCGAGACCTGCACACCACCTTTTACACCCCTATGACATCCTCGTGACAGGACGCTGCCGGATTTGATCTATCGTGACAGTGGATCACAATCTGAGGAGCACTGTCATGAAACACGCCATCACAACCACCGCTGTCATTTTCTGCCTGGCCCTGGTGTCCGCCGCATCCGCTACGGCACAGGACTATACCGACGACATCCTCGAAGCCCCGGAGACGGGTGCTCCGCCGCCGGCCGCCGTGAGCGGTACGAGCCTCACGCTGCAGCATCTGATGGGCCGCGGAGTGCGGTCGTATCAGTACGGGGTCCGCTGGTTCAGCGGACATCACATGATGCTGTTCCAGTTCAAGTCGCGGTCAGACCGTCCGGATGCCTCATACCAGGCCTCCCTCGACAGGGAGAAGTGGATCGAGGTTGCCCTGATGTACGGGTACCGGCACAGCGAGGGCTCCCTGCGGCTGCACGCCGCGGCCGGACCCGCGTACATTCACAGCACCCGCCTCGGCGCCTTTATCAGCAGCCGGGAATGGGAGCAGACAGTCGAGGGGAAAAAATCGAATGGAAAACCTTTCTATGTGTCCGCCTCCCGCCGCGCGGATACCTACGACGTGCTGGATGAAGAATCCGCCGGACTGGTATTCGACCTCGGTATCGGCACGCAGTTCGCCCGGCATTACTACGCCGGTTTCGGCCTCCACGGCGCGATCACTCCCCGAACCAGCGAATACGGTATCGCGTTTACTTTCGGGTTTGGGGCGTTTTGAACTCTCTCTTGAATCTCTCCCGAGTCACAACCGCAGTTGCAACGTGATTCCGAATGCGCGGAGGTATTGCCCGGGTGAATCGCGGGTGATGATCCCTCCGATTCCAGGACTACCGGTATATTCCGGTCCGGACCAGCTCTCTCGAACAGTCACCGATGGCGTGAATTGTTCCATCGTATGCACATGAACACTCAGAAAATCAAAGAAGTGAAGTCCGGCACTGATCTCCCAGTACAGGTAATCAGAAAAGCGGTCGGGACGGTTGTAGTATGTGGTTTCATGGCTTGACCACCTG
>PKTF01000412.1 GCA_002869275.1 Ignavibacteria bacterium
ATGTCGTCTCCGTTGACAACGAGCAGTCCTTCTCCCCGCACGACGTTGACGAACTGCCGGAAGGAGCGTTTCACATGTTCGAGGTTGTCGAAGATATCCGCGTGATCGAATTCCACGTTGTTGATCACGGCGATGTCGGGCCGGTAGTGCACGAATTTCGACCGCTTGTCGAAAAAGGCTGTGTCGTACTCATCGCCCTCGGTAACGAACACCCCGTTTTCCGGCTGCGGCAGCCTGCAGCCCTGTCCGAAATTCTGCGGGATACCGCCGATGAGAAAGCCCGGTTTGCGTCCGGCGCTCTCGAGCACCCAGGCCGCAAGTGACGATGTGGTGGATTTCCCATGCGTACCTGCGATGACGATGCTCGTCGCACCGTCGATCATCTCGGCACCGACGAGCTGCGAAAGCGAAGTGTACGGCAGACGACGGTTGAGCACGGCCTCCACCTCGGCATTGCCGCGGCTCATCGCGTTGCCGATGACGATCATTGTTTCGCGTCCGAGTGCGGCGATATGTTCCTCATCGAAACTATCGTAATACGGGATTTCGCGTTCGGCGAGAAACACGCTCATGGGGGGATAGACGCCGTTATCCGATCCGCTGACCAGGTGCCCCTGCTCTTTGAGCGCCGCGGCCACTCCCGCCATGGCGGATCCTGCAATGCCGATAAAATAGAACTGCTTCATGGGGGATAAAATTAGGGAACTGGGAGGGGGGGAACAAACCCTGTAAGGCCGTCACCTGCACCGTCAGGTATCAACCGGGAGAAGCATCCTCGGATGTATTGTCGGGGGAAAGGGAGCTCGCGAGTTCATCGATGTCGGTGCCCTGGTACATCGGCACGTTTCTCCGGTATGCAGCGCGTGCGATCATATGTGCCGCAACCGGGGTGGTGATGAAAAGAAACAGTATGATGACGATGATTTCCATCGACGTCCAGAACGCCGAGAAATGCACCGCCACTCCGAGAAGCATGAGCACGGCACCAAAGGCGCTGCCCTTTGCAGCAGCATGCATACGGGTGTAAAAATCCGGAAAACGCGCCAATCCAAGGGCGGCGATCAGGAAGAACGAAGCGCCACCGATCAACAGGACGATGGTAATGATCTCTTTCATCCTTTTTTCCCTTTCTCCAGGTAACGCGCAAACGCGACAGTGCCCAGAAAGACAATCAGTGCGGTGACGCCCGCCGCGTTGAGAAACATGGCATCACCTGTGAGAACGGCATGCGCGGCGATGATGCCGATCACGAGCACCGCGACGAGGTCGAGCGCGACGACACGGTCGGCCAGATCCGGACCGCGCCAGAGCCGAGCGAAGGTCAGCAGCAGGGCCAGCACGAGCATACCCAGTGAAATCAATGCGGCAGCATGGACAGCTGAGAGAGAATCAGGGAGCATCAGAATATCTCCTTGATACGTTTGACGTAGTCCACCTCGATCTGCTTTCTGGCCGCTTCGGGATCCGGCAGAAACATGTGATGAATGTACAGCGTCCGGCGATCCTCACTGACTTCCATGCTGAGTGTTCCAGGCGTCATGGTCACAAGATTCGTCAGCACAAAAAGCTGTCGATCTGTCAGCTCGCTCAGGCGCACACCGATAATCCCCGGATTGCTGCGCAGGCGTGGCGTGAGCACGTCCACCGCAACACGGAGGTTGGCGAGGAGCAGCTCCCCGATATAGAACACGAAAAATCGGGAGCCCAGCCACAGTCGCTTGATCCATGAATGCTGGTCACGGCTCATGGCAGTCCTCCAAGCACGGCGTTGATATATTGAGAGGGCTGCAGCAGCTGCTCAGCAGCGCGGCCGGTGAGCTGCAGTACGGGTTCGGCCGCAAGGCCCATGACGACGGTAATACCGACAAGGAGAAGCATCGGCAGCACGTATGACATCATCGAGCCGCGACTGAGCTGCGGTATCCGTCGTGCAGCTCCCGACTGAGGCGCATCCTTCCAGAAGATTTCATTCCACATTTTTGTCATGGAAAACAACGTAAGCACACCGACAGTAAGCGCGACCGCGACGATCGCGTAGCGTGAGGCTTCGAGTCCCGCCTTCACCAGCGCGAACTTGGCAAAGAAACCCGAAAACGGTGGAAGTCCGGCAAGCGACAGCGCCGCGATAAGAAACAGTACTGCAAGCAGAGGCGACTGCCTCAACATGCCTCCGAGACGCTTGAGTTCCGTGGTCCCCTGTGTCGCTGCGACGTACCCTGCCACGAGAAACAGCGCCGCCTTGGCAATGGCGACATGGATGGTAAAATAGATCGCCCCTGAAAAAGCGAGCTGCGTGAATATTCCCAGTCCCATGAGCGCATAACCGATCTGGCTGACGATATGAAACGAGAGCAGACGTTTCATTTCACCCTGGGCCACCGCACCAATCACTCCGGTGATCATGGTCAGGCTCGCCAACACCAGAAAGAGGGGCTGCGTAAAGGACGCATCATAGACAAAGATCAAGGTAAACGTACGCATCATGGCGTACACACCGACTTTTGTGAGAAGTCCGGAAAAAATGGCAGTCACGGCGGCAGAGGGAACGTGGTAGGAATCCGGAAGCCAGAAAAAGAAAGGAAACACAGCCGCTTTGATACCAAACGCGACGAGAAACAGGATTGCCGTGGTATTGGCCAGTTCCGGTTCGGGGTTCTGCATGAGGATGACAGCAAGGTCTGCGAAATTGAGAGTCCCCGTCTTGCCGTACAGTACGCCCGCTCCGATAAGAAAAAGCATCGATGCGAGCAGGTTAATGGTCACGTATTTCACCGCTCCCACCAGCTGCGCCTTCTTCCCGCCGAGCACCATGAGTACGAACGAGGCGATGAGCATGACCTCGAACCACACGTACAGGTTAAACATGTCACCCGTGAGAAATGCGCCGTTCACGCCCATGAGCAGTACTTGAAACAGCGGGACGTACCCATAGCGCTTGTGCGAAGCATCGACTGACGCAATCGAATAAAGAGCCACCGCCAGCCCGAGCAGCGAGGAGAGCAGAAGCATCAGCGCGCTCAGCACATCGGCAACCAGCACGATGCCGAAGGGCGCTTTCCAGCCCCCGAGATGCATGACCCGAATATCGCCGCCGCTGACATCGAATAAAAGAAGTGCTGCCGTGATCAAGACGCCCAGCGCACCCAGCACGTTCAGCCAATGCTGTGCCCGAATCGACCGACGTGAAAGAAAGGCCGACACCGCGGTAAGCAGCGGAATCAGAACCGGAAGAATCAGCAGCCAGTTCATGACTCCACCTCACCCAGGGTGTCGATTTCATCGGTCCCGGTCTCCTTATGCGCGCGCTTGATAAGCACGAGGAAAAAGGCGAACAGACCGAAACTGATGACGATGGCGGTGAGAATCAGCGCCTGGGGCAAGGGATCGGCATGCGGAGACTGCAATGCCTGTGCCCCGTCGCGGACAATGGGAGTGGAAACCACACCAGTGCTATTAGAACTGAAGATGACCAGGTTCGCAGCGTGGCTGAGGAGAATGAGACCGAGAACAATGCGGACAAGACTGCGACGCAGGATCAGCCACACACCACCAGCGAAAAGAATTCCGCTCAATACTGCGAAGAGAAGATGCATCAGCTTTCCTCCCCGTCTTCGTCGTATTCATAGAGCACGAACATGATGGTGAGTGCAAAGCCGATGACCGCGACGAACACACCGACGTCGAAAAGCAGGGGCGTACCGAGCGGCACTTCTCCGATCAGAGGCAATGCCGGGAATGTCCAGTAGCTTGCCAGATACGCTTCGCCCGCAAACAGCGACGGCATCCCGCTTACCGCTGCAACGAGTACTCCGATGGCAAGCAATGTGCGCGGATCGACGCGCAGCAGTTTGCGTGCAGCGGCGGCACCCTGGGCCAATGTGAAGAGCGCGAACGCCGATGCAGCCATGAGACCGCCACTGAACCCGCCACCCGGTGCGTTATGACCGCGCAAGAGCATGACAATGGAAACCACGAGAAGTATCGGAACGAGGTATCGCGATGATATACGAAGAATGGTGCTGTTCATGAGCTTCCCTCCCTGCGGGACGGGCGTAGTTTGAGAAGCGCATACACTCCAACTGCTGCGACGGCAAGAACGGTGATCTCCCCTAGTGTGTCCAACGCACGAAAGTCGACGAGAATGACATTCACCACGTTGCGTCCGAATGCTTCGCTTACGCTGTTCTGCCCGTACCAGGCAGAAATGCTTTCGCTGAGCTGCAGGCCAGACGCTTTTAATGCAAACAGCGCAACGACGACGCCACTGACTATGGCGATAAACCCGTCGCGAAACTGGATGGTTACCGAGGAATGAAGACCGAAACGCGGCAGGTGACGCACAACAAACAGCAAGATGACCACTGTCAGGGTTTCGACCAGGACCTGTGTGATCGCAAGATCCGGCGCAGCGAAAATGACGTAAAGCGCAGTGATGCCGAAGCCGATGATACCGATACCGGCAATTGCGGTCATGCGTGTATCGGACAACACGGCCATAAGGGTGCCGCCGACCATGACCACTGCAATCGCCCAGGCGTAAAATGGAACACCATCCAGGTTGATCGTCGTTGGCCAGTCCGGCATGGCGACGAACGTATATCCGGCAAGCAGTACAAATGCTGCCAGAATCATGAATACGTAGCTGCGCAGATAACCGCTCTGCAGGGGAGAAATAATCCGCGACGCGACGGCGGGCAGATTCGCGACAATCTGCTGAAACATCGTCCCTGGCAGGAGAGCGGATGAAAACTTCATACGACCGAAGAACAGGCGTGCCCGGTGACGAATAAGAAACATGCTGACACCAAGCAGCACCGTCAGCACGCTCAGCGCGAATACAAGGTTGAGGCCGTGCCAGAGTTTAAGCTGAACGTCAAAATGCTCGGCGCGGACACTGAGTACTGCGGACTCGATCAGTGTTTGCCCAAGCAGGTCGGGAAACAGGCCGAGCAGCAGGCCGCCAAAACCCATAATCAGCGGCGCGAGCCACAGAGCGACAGTACCTTCATGAGCGTTGTTCGGTTGAGCTCCGTCACGTCCTACAAATGGACGCATGCCTACAGTCATGGCGACGGCAATATTTACGGCATTCGCGGCGATTCCTGCGACGAGCAGAAACTCCGAGGCGGAAGGCGCCTGCATCTTGGCCTCGTACATCAGCTCCTTACCGATGAATCCAAGAAGCGGTGGGAAACCCGTCATGGAGAGCGCTGCGAGAAAGGCGGCCACGGCGGTCAGCGGCATGGCGCGAAAGAGTGCGTGCAGCTTCCGCACGTCCCGTGTTCCCGTTTCATGATCGATTGTACCGGCAACCATGAAAAGAGCACCCTTATACAACGCATGGACCACCAGGAAAACCAGTGCGGCCTTGGCTGCAAGATCCGTACTCAAGCCAATCAGCAGTACGAGCATTCCGAGGGCGCTGACCGTCGAATATGCGAGAAGGCGTTTCAAGTCCGTTTGGGGCGCGGCAAGTACAGCCCCGACAAGCATCGTTGCGGCACCGGCCAGGGTGAGCAGGTAACGCCACTCATCGGTACCTCCCAGCACCGGTGTGAGGCGAGCGAGCAGATAGATCCCGGCGTTCACCATCGTGGCGGAATGCAGGTACGCACTGACAGGCGCGGGTGCAGCCATGGCTCCCGGCAGCCAGAAATGAAATGGTGCCTGGGCGGATTTGGTCAGTGCTCCGAGAAGCACGAGCAGCAGCGCTGGGAAATACAGCGCATGCGAGGACACAGAAACATCCCCGGACAGAAGATCACCAATTTCATAGGATCCCCCCATGATACCCACCAGAATAAAGCCTGCGAGTAGTGCAAGACCCCCTGCACCGGTCACAAGTAATGCCTGCAGGGCCGAGCGTCGAGATTCCTCTTTCTCATGATAAAAGCCAATCAGGAGATACGATGCGACGCTAGTCAGTTCCCAGAAAATGAACAGCAGCAAAAGGTTATCCGCAAGCACGACACCCAGCATCGCCGCCATGAACAGGAAAAGAAAGGCATAGAAGCGCCCGAGTCGAGGATGTCCCTTCAGGTAACCTCCGGCATACACTACAACAAGAGCCCCGATCCCGGTGATCATCAGAGAGAAAAGGAGACTCAGTCCGTCGAGGCGAAACGACAGCGTAATCCCAAGCGAACCGATCCATGGCAGTGACGAGATAAAATTGAATCCGTTTTGCACTAACGGTATGCTGAGCAGGAACCACACGAAGAGACCCGCCGGTACAGTCGCGAGAATCCATCCCGTATACACCCGAAAGATGCGATGCAGCAGTACCGCGAGGGCTGCCGTGACAAGGGGGATCGCTATGCTAATCGTCAGTTCCAAAACCGAATGTATTCACTATCCTGTGGTCATTAATAATCGCCATTTCCTTGATAGAACATACAGGTTACAGCGGTTGAGCATATGTTCGTAGCGATGAACAGGCTTCTGTCAGGGTAAAACACCGGTCAGAGAAGAAATGTTCTCAAATTGGATGGAATTCGACGAAACGCTTCTTCCTATCGTACAATCTACAACATCATTGTTGAATCTGGACCTCATCACCCTCCCCTTTCCGGTGGTTATCGGGCACATGCAAACAAGATACAGCCTCCGCTGCGTCCATATCCTGCGTTGATGTTCCTGCTCACCGACGTCTGATGAATCCCGATGCATCACGTACGGGACTTTTCTACAGAGGTTTGATTGCCTGTATATTTTGCAGCGCTACCACCCGCAACTTCCGCAGGTCCTCCGTGTGATTGACATTGTGTCGGCGTTTCGAGAATATGTAATCATGATTATTTCATTCCTCGTATCCTCTCCCGACGGCAGTGATGTGGCGCTGCTGATCATCTACGTCCTGCTCGCGCTCATCGTCTCCTTCCTCTGTTCGATCGCGGAGGCGGTGGTGCTGAGTATCACTCCCTCGTACATCGCGGGGCTCGAGCAGGACGCCCCGAAGAAGGCCGCGCTGCTGCGTCGAATCAAGCAGGACAATGTCGACCATTCGCTCGCCGCTATTCTCACCTTGAACACTATTGCGCACACCGTCGGAGCCATAGGCGCAGGCGCGCAGGCGATCGTCGTGTTCGGCAACGCCTGGTTCGGCGTCTTCTCAGCGGTGATGACGCTGATGATCCTGTTCCTGTCCGAGATCATTCCGAAAACACTCGGGGCCATGCACTGGCGCACGCTCGCCGGACCCACAGCCTGGTTCGTGCGCGCCATGATCGTGACGCTGTACCCGCTCATACTCATCACCGAACGCCTCACCCGCCTCATCGCGCGGAACAGGAAGCTGCACAACTTCAGCCGCGAAGAATTCGTGGCAATGGCAGGTATTGGTGAGCGCAGCGGCGAAATCAAAGAGCGGGAGTCGCGCATCATCCGCAATCTCTTCCGCTTTTCCGAGCTGCGCGCCCGTGATATCATGACACCGCGGACCGTGATCTTCGGCCTTCAGCAGGAACGGACGGTCGACGACGTTCTCGATCAATCCGCGGAGGTTACCTTCTCACGCATCCCCGTTTTCAAAACTGACCTCGATGATATCACCGGTTTTGTCCTGAAAGATGAGCTCCTTCTTACCAAGGCGCAGGGCCGCGGCGCAATCACGCTCGCATCCCTGCGGCGAGACATCAGCAACACCTTTCCTGAGACCTCACTCACGGAACTGCTGGAATTTCTGCTCGATAGGCGAGAGCATATCGCGCTGGTGGTGGACGAGTACGGAGGCGCGACGGGACTGGTCACGCTGGAGGATGTCGTCGAAACGCTTCTCGGAATGGAAGTCGTCGACGAGATGGACGAGGTGGTGGATATGCAGGCGCTTGCCCGCGAGCAGTGGGCGCGACGCGCCCGCGCCCTCGGACTCGATCCCGGCACGGGGGAAAGCAAGTAAATCTACGAAAACAGCCCGAAATCGATGATTCCAGGCTGTCTCGTATTGGGAGCGGAGAGGGTGGGACTTTTACCCCAGGCGCTGTAATAGGTTTCATATCAGCGGCTTACGGGGATCATGGTTTTAGGCTTTCCACTTTCTTTCCACGGATTGCATGCGTTTACGGCAATGTTGCTTTGGTTCTGATGTATGGTACACCCGTGAACTGTATGACGTCAGCAAGTTTGGCACAGATTTGGGGTAGCAGCTTAGTGATGGTTTGAGTACCATACACCCAACATCTGGAGGTTACGATGAGCGATCAGAGTCCAGTCGAAGAACGCCTTAAAGACATCAAACGCCGGACCAGAAAGAAGTACACCGCCGAAGAGAAGCTTCGGATCGTGCTCGAGGGACTACGGGGAGAAAGCAGCATCGCCGAGCTGTGCCGACGGGAGGGAATCCACGCCAATCAGTACTACACCTGGAGTAAAGAGTTCCTCGATGCCGGCAAACAGCGTCTGAGCGGGAACACGAAGCGCGAGGCGACAAGCCCCGAGGTGGAGAACCTGCGCAAGGAGAACGCGGAGTTGAAGACGGCCCTGGCCGAGGTGTTCCTCAAGAATCAGATTCTAAAAAAAAATCTTCATGGCTTGGATCCCGGGTGGGACGCGTGATGCGCTACACGGCAGCCGAGAAATACGAAAGTATCCGTCTGGTTGAGGAGGCCAACCTTCCTGCCAAACAGGTTCTCGATCAGCTGGGCATCCCTCGCAGCACGTTCTATCGCTGGGTGCGACAGTACACCACCCTCGGCATCGATGGGCTGAAGGATCATACCCGC
Source organism: Ignavibacteria bacterium (assembly GCA_002869275.1). Classification (GTDB taxonomy): domain Bacteria; phylum Bacteroidota; class Ignavibacteria; order SZUA-365; family SZUA-365; genus BM516. Next base: position 8,721 of record PKTF01000412.1, read on the forward strand.
GGACCGGGTCGCATCTGGAACAAACTGCCGCAGGAAGTGTGCGATCACGTGGTGGAAGTGGCTCTGGAAAAGCTGGAAATGACACCACGCGAGCTGGCGTGGCATATCACCGATACCGAGCGGTATTACATCTCGGAGTCCAGTGTGTACCGTATCCTGAAGCGTTATGACCTGATTACCAGCCCTGCGTACATCGTCGTCAGCGCCTCGGACAAGTTCAAGCAGCCGACGCACCGCGTGCACGAGATGTGGCAAACCGATTTCACTTACCTGCGCATCACGCACTGGGGTTGGTATTATCTTTCGACGATCCTGGATGACTACTCACGGTACATCATTGCGTGGAAACTGTTCCCCACAATGCGCGCCGAGGATGTGATCGAGACGTTGGATATGGCCCGTGCAGCGACGGGGATCGCGCATGTCAAACTACGCCATCGCACCCGTCTGCTCTCCGACAATGGCTCATGCTACATTGCGGGGGATCTGGCCGAGTACCTCGAGGAGCATGATATGATTCATGTGCGTGGCAGACCGCGTCACCCGATGACACAAGGAAAGATCGAACGCTACCATCGCACGATGAAGAATCAGATCCTCCTGCACCACTACTACCAACCAGCGGAACTCGAACGTGCTCTCGGGCGGTTTGTGGACTACTACAACAATGAGCGGTACCACGAGTCCCTCGGCAACCTGCGGCCGGTGGATGTGTACGAAGGACGGGGGTGGGAAATCCAGACGGAACGAGAAGAGATCAAGCGAGAAACGATGAAGCGAAGGAGGAAGGAAAACCTGCGTCAAATGACCGATGCGATGTCCCGCGATGCGGAATTGACAACACCTAAACCATCACTTAGATTACAGCCCCATGTGTGCCAAAGTTTTTGAAGACATACACCACTAGTACATTGGGTTCTCTACGTTCATCAATGCGATGTACATCAAGCCCAGTAGCCCGGCTACCATAATGACGTTCAGCAAAGCACTTCCCCATCCGATCTTGAGCTCCTTGATCTCATCCGGCTCGAGATGCAGTTTCTTGATAATGCCCCTGCCACTCCTCGCATCATAGATATAGACTGAGGCCTTTATTGATCCTGCGCGTCCATTGTCGTTCCCAATATACCATTGTAATCCGTCTATATCGTATGTCGAACCATCGTTGAGGACGAGATGGAGCTTTTGATCTACTGAAAAACCAGTAATGTCTTGAAGCGCCAAGTATTGTGTTCGATAATCTCCGAATGATACGGGCGTTCTCCAACGCAACGTATCATCATTCCTTTCACTATTTGAATTAATGAGCGCATCGGTATCTACAGCATAAACACTATCCACTGTATGAATCTCTACGGCTTCTCCCGCAGGTAATAAAGCGAGAAAAGAGGCTGATTGCATATCCAGTATCTGGTGAGCATGTGAGCAACCCATAAGCATCGAAGAGATGATCATTACAGAAGCTTTAAGAATCCTTGTCCTAGGTCTCATGTTGTAGTCCTTCAGAAAACATTGCACACCTAAGGTGATACTCTACTTGATGGTTCTTGGATAAGTAAGCGCTCGATTTAAGCTCATCTGGGCTGATATAGGCAATAATCAACATGCTTCATACCCTCGGGCCAAAAAAACTCACAATTCCACTGTACTAGTTTTCTGGGGATGGTCCGAAGAAGCCTTCAATATTTTACGTCAATTTCGTCTGTGCAACACAAGCTTTCTTGTCATTGAATACGACTCAGCATCCAGGCGGTAGAAATATACTCCGCTTTTCATTCCTGAGGCATCCCATTTTGCGATATAATTTCCTGGCTGAAGATTTTCGGAAATCAACGTCGCTACGTGCGCACCGAGGATGTTGAAAACTTTCAACGAGACCGGTCCAACGCGGGCAATGCAAAATGGAATCGTCGTAGATAGATTGCACGGATCGGGATAGTTCTTTCCAAGGAAATATCCCTCTGGTCCTCCCGTCGGTTCCAGCCTTACCGATGTGGCTGACTGTACGCTGCGAAAGACTCCGCTGCCGTCGGTTCCCGCAAGCACGTTTCCGCCCTCCCCGAGTTCGAAGGCATACATGGGATATCCAAAATCGATGTCCACCCAGGTCTTTGCGTTATCCACCGATCTGTAAACTCTCGATGAACGACGTGTTCCGCTGTTGGCGAATACCATCTGATTGCTCGCCGCCATGATCGCATTGACCTTGCCGACGACTGGAAGGTTTGCTCTGGCCCAATTGTTCCCATTATCACTTGATCGGTATACGTCGTTGGCTCCGGCAAATAAATGTCCCGACGGCCCCTTGGCGAGACCGTAAATACCAAACGTATACAGACTCGTGCAAATCGACCACAAAGCTCCGTTGTCCGTAGATCGGAAGGTACCCCGTGCGCTACCGGCATAAATATGGCCGTTGTCTGCGACGACGAAGGATCGAATATATTTATTCGTCAACCCGTTGTTCGCTTCCGTCCATCTTTTTCCCAGGTCAGTCGAACAGAATATTCCATCGCCATTTGTTCCGGCAAAAATCTTTCCAGAAGTATTTTCAATGAGACAATTGACGGATTTGTCTGTTAACCTGATCGACAGTGTACCCCAACTGCTGGTGTTATCCGTAGAGTAGTAAACTGTTCCGCCGTCTGATCCGGCAAAGAGATGTCCGACCGGTGAAATATGGATTGCACCTACATCAACGCTGTCGAGGGACGTACTCTCCCAGGTATTGCCATCATCCGTCGAACGGTGCACTCCCCCACCTCTGGTACCGGCATAGATGCGTCCATCCGCATGTACAGCAAGCGTCTGTACAAGAGTAGCAGTGAGACCATGATTTACTCGTTCCCATTCGGAGTCCTGTGTCGTGGCACGAAATACTCCCCCTCCGAATGTTCCTGAAAACATTTCACCTGCAGAATTGAAAACGAGAGATTGAATGTTCCTGCTTGTCAACCCGCCATTTATCTGAATCCATTCCGCGCCCTGATTCGTCGACCGGAACATCCCGAACGCTGGTGTACCTGCGATTATCAGGTTATTTGGACCCGCAACGATGGAGGATACTTCGTCTCCGAGTATCCCATTGCTCGTTTGTGTCCACGTATCACCGCCGTCTGTCGAACGATATACTCCTTCGTCCGTGCCTGCATAGACGACCCCATTTGCATCAATCGTTATGGCATAGACGTCAACGTATGGCATACTTGTAGGTACCCATTTGTTACCGTTATCTGTAGATCGATAGCACCCACTTGAAGCACCTGCAAAGATTGTTCCGACTGAATTGATTGCCAGGGCGACTACTGCATAGCTCCGCAGACCGACCAGCGACCAGGTGATTCCTTTGTTCGTCGACCGATAGACACCGGAGGCATCTCCTCCCTGGGATCCGGTAATTCCTGCGAAAACATCACCGTTTGAATGTACGGCCAGTGAACCGACCCATGAGAAGGATGGAGTTCCTCCCGACCATTTGGCACCGCCGTCCGAAGTGCTATATATGCCGCCGCCAAGGGTTCCAGCATAGATGCGGTTATCCGGATCAACAGCAAGCGCGGAAATTTCGGTGAACCATGGAGTCCGGTTGTTCATGAGCTGAACGAATGAACGAGTCCAGCTAGCCCCGTTGTCGTTCGAAATGAAAACGCCTCCACCCTCGGTCCCTGCATAAATATGCCCATCGGGATCTACTGCGAGAGACATTACCGATCCTCCGTACGGACCGTTCGCCTGTTCCCAAAAGCTCTGTTGTGACGATACAGTTTCGGGAAGGATCAGCAGAATAAGATATACAATAACGACGTTCGCGGGAAGGATGCGTCTCATGCTGTATCTCCTAGATCGGTGTACAATACCAACACTCGTGTTGAGCGAACACGCTTCCGTTTTTCGTTCTCGATGCCGAACATCACATATCTGAACTCAATGTGCCCTAGTATAGGATATCTCAGATCGTAATGCAATCTTTTCATGGCACAGAGACTGCCAATGGCTGCAAACAAGCTACAAAAGAGAAGCGATGCTTCTCTTTGCTTCTGACATTCTTATGACAACTCCGGATAATGTATGTGGTATACTGCAGCGAACAGACACCGAATCGGAGGATACTCATGGATCGCTTTTTACTTGCCAGGGTAGTCGCGTGTAGCGTGCTCTG
>PKTF01000288.1 GCA_002869275.1 Ignavibacteria bacterium
CCCCATCCGAGGATCATGAAGATGATTCCGCCAGTTTCCATCGTATACTCCTTGCCTTACCGTTGCATTGTGGGTGATTCAGCCCTTGACGGCGATGCAGCTGATTTCGACGATGCCGTCTTTCGGCAGACGCGCGACTTCGATGGCGGCCCTGCTCGGTGCCACGCCCGTGAAGTACTTCGCATAGACTTCGTTCATCGCGGCGAAATCGTTCATGTCCTTGAGAAATACCGTGCAGGCGGTGACGTCTTCGAACGTCGCGCCGGCGGCGTCCAGGACGGCCTTCATATTCTTCAGCGCTTTGTCGGTCTGTTCGCTGATGCCGCCTTCGACGAAGTTGCCGGTTTTCTCATCGAGACCGAGCTGTCCGGATACGAATACCATGTTACCTGCGACGATTGCCTGGCTGTAGGGACCGAGTGCCGCGGGGGCCTGGTCGGTGTGTACTGCTTCTCTGTGATGACTCATAATGTGAAAATCCTTAATGCATTGAAAACGAAAATATTTCCGCAGAGCGGTTCTCAAAGTATACGCAATCCCCGCGTTTTTCTCCACCGGCCCGAGCACCAATTACCCCGAAGCGGGTACGCCGCACTTGCGCCGGTCCCCCTCCAATAACGGGTCTCCTGTACGGAACGTCACCCTCCCTTGCGCGGCGATGCGCGAGGACGTATGTTCTGTCATTCGATTCAATCAGCACTCTTCCCTCAGCCACCTACGGCAGGAGGAAACCCATGAGAAAGGACGCCCATCATGGCCCGATTCAAACGCCATATCCTGATCTGTGAAAACATTCGCGACGAAGCGCATCCGCGAGGGTCCTGCGGACGCTGCGGCGCCGAGGAAATCCGGCAGAAATTCAAAGCCGAACTGCGCAGCCGAAAACTCACCACCGTGTACCGCGCGAGTAAATCGGGCTGCCTGGATGCCTGTGAATACGGTCCGGTGGTCGTGGTCTATCCCGACGACGTGTGGTACGGCGGCATCACTGCCGACGATGTCACTGAGATCATCAACAGCCACATCATCGGTGGGAATCCGGTCGAACGCCTCGTCATTCGCGACGAGCGTTTTCATCAGGACTTCGAATAACATGTCAGGGGATTAAAACTCTTCTTCGCGCTGCGCCTGCACCAGCATGGTCAGGACTTCGCGCACGGCACCGTAGCCCCCGCGGTGACGCGAAACAAAATGCGCGGCCATGCGCGCCGAAGGATGCGCGTCGGACGGTGTCGCGGCGAAACCCACCTGCTTGAGCACGCTCAGATCCAGGATACCATCTCCCATGTAAGCCACCTGTTCGTCGGTGAATTCGTATACATGCTTGAACTCGGCATAGGCGTCGCCTTTGTCGTACGAGCCGCGGTAGATGTCGGTGATGTTCAGTTCCTCGGCCCGCTTGAGCACGACATCCGATGCGGAAGATGTGATGAGTCCGAACTGCACCCCGATCGCCTGCGCGGCAAGGATGCTTTCGGCATCCATGACGTTGACGACTTTATCCTGAATGCCGTCTGATGTGATTTTTATCGAAGCATCTGTGAGTACGCCGTCCACGTCGAGCAGAAAGGCACGGATTTTTCGCAGGCGCCGGGCAAGCTGGGGATTCATCGTCATGAGGTCTGCGTCCCTTCGGAATCGTTATCCGGAAGCGGCATGCTGCGTCGCGCATTGTCGATGGTAAGCACCTGTTCGAGCACGGACGAAAGATCGTCCAGCGGCAGCTGACTGCCGGCATCGCTGAGTGCCTGAGTCGGATCGGGATGTGTTTCAATGAAGAGCGCATCGATGCCCACGGCTGCAGCGGCACGCGCGAGGGGAGCAATGAAAAGAGGACGACCACCGCTTTGTCCCCCCTGGCTGGGAATCTGCACGGCATGCGTCGCGTCCATCACCACCGGGTAACCGAACTGCCGCATGATGAGCAGTCCGCGCATGTCCACCACCAGGTTGTGATAGCCGAAACTGCTGCCGCGTTCGCAGAGCGCGATGTTGGTATTCCCAGTCGAAGCGACTTTCGCGGCGGCATGCTCCATGTCCTCGGGCGCAAGGAACTGTCCCTTCTTGATATTCACCGCCTTGCCGGTCTCCCCCGCTGCCAGCAGCAGATCGGTCTGCCGTGAAAGGAAAGCCGGTATCTGCAGCATGTCCACTACTTCGGCGGCGGCGGCGACGTCCTCTTCCGTGTGCACGTCGGTGACGAGCGGAAGCTCGAACGTTGAACGCACCTCTTCGAGAATGCGCAGGGCTTCGTCGCGTCCCAGACCGGTAAAACCGCTGATGCTGGTGCGATTCGCTTTCTTGAAGGACGATTTGAACAGCAGCGGCATGCCGAGTGCGCTTGCAGTGGCTCGGATGCGTTCGGCCGTCTGCAGCACGAGATCGCGTGACTCGATCACGCAGGGACCCGCGATCAGCGCGAGTGGCGCATCGCCTCCAATGGAAACGGAACCCGCCTGAATTGCTTTCATCATCCTGCACTCCCTTCCATGCCGGCTTCGAGGCGTGCGGTGCGGTCGGCAATTTTCAGTTTTTCGATGATATCCGCGAGAGAGCCGTCGATCACATCACTGAGGTTATACACTGTCAGTCCGATGCGGTGATCTGTGAGCCTGTTCTGCGGAAAATTATAGGTACGGATTTTGTCCGAGCGGTCGCCGCTGCCCACCATCGAACGGCGTGCCGCGGAAATCTCAGCCGTCTGCGCGGCGAGCTGCTTTTCGTAGAGACGCGCGCGTAGCACTTTCATGGCCTTCTGGCGGTTTTTGAGCTGCGAACGTTCTTCCTGGCAGGATACGACGATGCCGGAGGGAATATGCGTGATACGCACGGCGGTCTCGACCTTGTTGACGTTCTGTCCGCCCTTGCCACCGGCACGGAAGATGTCGATTTTGAGGTCATTCTCGCCGATTTCCACGTCCACGTCCTCAACCTCTGGCAGCACTGCCACGGAAGCGGCGGAGGTGTGGACGCGCCCGCTGGCTTCGGTCGACGGCACACGCTGCACGCGATGCACGCCGCTCTCGAATTTCATCGCGCCGTAAACATCGGCACCGATGAGGCTGAAGGTGATTTCCTTCACGCCACCCGCGGCGGCTTCGCTCAGTCCTATCACTTCCTGTTTCCAGCCCTTCGTCTCGGCATAGCGCGAATACATGCGGTAAAGGTCGCCCGCAAAGAGAGCCGCTTCCTCACCACCCGTCCCGGCACGGATTTCCACGATGACATCGCGGCTGTCGTTCGGATCCTGCGGGATGAGAAGAATCTTCAGTTCCTGCTCTGACGTGGCCAGCTGCTGCTCGAGACCGGACAGCTCCTCCTGTGCCAGTTCGCGCAGTTCGGCATCACTTTCGTTCCGGATGATGTCACGATGTCCTTCGACATCTGATTTCAGCCGCTTATAGCGCAGGTATTCCTCGACCAGGGGCTCGAGCTGACTGCGTTCGCGGGCCAGTTTCTGGTAGACGGATTGATCCGACACCACCTCGGGCTTGCTCATTTCGAGGCCGAGGTCTTCGAAGCGCTGTACGGTGGATTCCAGTTTATCGAACATGGTATGAACGCTGTGCTTGTGAAAGTGTAAATATACGCAACAGGGGTGAGAATCTATGGATTCAAATAGGATTACTCGGATGCCCAACAGGGATTACGCAGATTACACGGAGGGCTTTCATTACCACTGTGATCCCGGAGGAATGCTGATTTTGAAGTCCCTCTGTGTAATCCGCGTAATCCTTGTAAGGCATCCGAGTAATCCTCTTATAAACCAAAAAATCTCCCCGGAGGGGAAACTTTTTGCCCTTTTTTGTGTCTAATAGACTGAAGGGTTTGGTGACGCCGTATTTTTCGACCCTTCTACTTAAAAACCTTGAATTTAGGTGGTTGTTTTTCTACATTTGGTAGATTACGCTCATAACGGAGATCTTATGAAAAAAGTTGTTTCGATTACCTCTGTCTTTGCCATCGCCCTGACGCTCTTCGCTTCATCGTTCGGGCAGGCGCAAAGCTTTACCGTAGCATCGAACACTGCCACCGAGCAGGGCGATGTCAACGGATATATAGAAGTGAAGATCATGGTCACGAACGTCACCGGCAACCCGCTCAACCTGCGCGTCGAAGTCACAGACAAGAGCGGTCTGCCAGCGGACTGGATGACACAGATCTGCTTCTTCCAGAATTGCTACCCGCCCTCCACCGATAAAGTCGATGGCATCCTGGGCGCCAGTGAGCATGAGGAACTCGACGTGGCCTTCATAACTGGTGCGGAGCCCGCGAGCGGCTGCGTGGAAGTGACGCTGACCAATCTTGACAACGCCAACGAATCAGCGGTCATGACCTTCTGTGCCAGCACGTTGACCTCCATTGAATACAGAGCTCCTGCTGTGCGTTCCATGTCCCTCTCGCAGAACTATCCGAATCCGTTCTCTGCGAGCAAGAATAGCGCATCGACCATCGCTTTCTATATGCCGACCCCGGGCAATGTCAGCCTGAAAGTGTACAACCTGCTCGGCAAGGAAGTCCGCACACTGCTCGACGAAGCACGTGCTGCCGGCAAGTCCAGCGTCGCATGGGATGGACGCGACAATGGCGGACAGAAGCTTCCCGCCGGTGTCTATATTTACAAGCTTTCCGCCGGCAAGCAGACGATTTCGAAGCGGATGATGTTCACCCGCTGATCTTTCGTCACTGGTAACGAATACAGGAAGGCAGTCAGTTTTGACTGCCTTCTTTCTTTCCACCCCTGTATTTTCTAATTTGTTTGTCCACGAACCCCGTTTCAATGATTTCGCATTCAATGTTCATGCGCCGCCTTCTCATACTCCTGATTGTCCCGATCGCCCTTTCGGCCTGCGCGCCACAGTTTTCTCTCGTGCCGCATGCTCCGGTTCCTTCTCCCTCGGAACAGCAACAGCTTTCAGGGCTGACCGTGCGGACCTATGACGATGGTGCCCTCCGCTTTCATGAAAATGACTGGAGACTGACGATCACGGGAATCAGCGGCACGGCAGATGTCGAAACTCCCGACGGCAGCCGCTATACGACAGACACCACGCTTTCGTACTGGGACGCGGCGTCTGCCTCACCGGCAGGACGCTCAAACACGATGGGACAGTTCATGCTGACCATCCTTGGTGTCATCCTCGTTCTCGGGCTCGCCGCTATCATACTCTACGCCGCCTTTCTCGCAACTGACCGATAGCCATGGACATGGACGCACGATCCTTCATCCTGCGTTTTCTCATCCCTGCCCTGCTTCTCGCCGGCGGCTGCGGAACGCGCAGCATCGTGGTCCCCGTCACACGCCCTGCAGTAATCGATCTGCAATCCTTTGAGCGTATCGTCCTGCCTTCCGTACGCATCCCATCGACGGCAGACAGCCTCACCATACAATTTGGTCAGACGTTTGACGACCTACTCATCCGTGTCCTGGGTACACAGGAAGGCACCGCCTTCCTCAAGCTCCCCCCAGAAAGTTCTTTTCCTCTCGAAACCGATCGCGGTAGGGTGTCGCTGACCGCGGCCGCGGAGATGGCTCGGCTGGGTCAGGCGCGATGCGTCCTGTCATGCGAAGTGCTTAACGCATCATACACCGAACAACGTCTCGAAGCAGAGATCAAAAGCAGCCGCACCCCTGGTTCCCTGCGTCGCGTACGACAGGGACGCGCATCCGCGACCTGCCGCCTTCTGGTCATCGACGTGCAGCGCGAGGTCGTCGCCTTCGCCGATACCCTGCGCGTGACCTCCGAACATGAGACGCACGCCATCAATGAAGAGCCGGCTCCCCTGCGCCGATCTGATTTCATCGAAGATATGGCACACCGCCTTGCTGAGAATATCGCTGAAGCAGCCCGCCCGATAGAGGACATTGAAGTGGTCACCTTTCTCGTCGACGACGCGTATCCGGAAATCGATACGGCGATCGTCCTTGCGGAATCCGGACGATGGGACGCCGCTGCCTCGCTGCTCTTCGGCCTCACCATGCAAGCGAAAGTCGTGGAGAATGCCGATATTGTGTGGTACGACCTCGGCCTGGTTCTGCAGTATCAGAAAGATTTCAAAGGAGCACTCGACGCTTTTGAGCAGGCGATCGCCATCAACGACCGCAGCCGCTATCGCAGGGCCGTCGAACTCCTCCTGCACGCTGAAGGACAATACCTCGAGGCACTGCAACGGCGGTAGCTGCTGAAACAAATTCTACGGTACGTGGTATACTGCCGCAACCTACAGGTGCACATGAACGGCTTGCCGTACTTCAATACCCGTCCACAAATCGCACGATTCCTCTACGTCGCGGTGCTCGCGATCACCATCATCTTTGGTGCGCTCTGGACCGTGCGTTTCGCGTCGATCACCACGGATGAAAACATCTACGACGATATCGACGGCAAGGTCACCATCGTTCAGGTGACCGAGGGCGGTGTGTCAGACCTGGCCGGATTGCACGTGGGAGACGTGATCACCGCTGTGAATGGAAATCCGGTTGAAGACCGTTTCGACGCCAATGACTATCTCGTCCAGGGACATGGTGGTGAGGTACTCGAGTACACCATTGAACGAGAAGGCAAGGAACATCTCATCCGGGTCACCACAGCGGACTACGGAGTCCCGATCTTCATCCTCGCCCTGACCGTGACCGGGATTGTCTGCCTGCTGTGCGGCGCCTGGGTCTTTCTGCGGCGCCCGCAATATCCCGTCGCGCGCTTGTTCGGATGGACCATGCTGGCCGCCGGCGCTATTCTGATCGTGTCAAAGGACGTCTCACCCTTTCATTATCCCGGCTTTCTGACATCCTTCGGCTTCCTCATCCAACGCATTCTGTGGCCCGTCATGCTCAGTGCGTTCATGCATCTCTTCCTGTTCTTCCCCGTCGCACGCTTCGTCAAGCCCGTACCGCGGCTTTACATCGCAATGCTGTACGTTCTTCCTCTATCAGCCTGGTTTCTGACGAATCTCGTCCTCACACTCTTCGCCGTGAAAGTATCCCAGGGACTGTATTTCTCCCTCGTCCTGTTGTTGACGGTAACCGGACTGCAGGTCTTTCTCGCCAGGAAATTCAAGAATTTCGAAAGCATGGAATACCGTGAGCGCAACAGGTATGTTGTCGCCGCCATCACCATCGGAATCGTGTTCGTGGTAAGTACGAGCCTGGTCGGGAAATTCGGCGTCTGGCAGGTAATCTATTTCGCCGGTATCGCCGTTCCGGGACTCCTGTTCCTCACCATCGTCCGTCAGCGCATTTTCGACCTCTATGTCGTCGTCAGCCGGGGCTCGCTGTACACTGTTCTGAACACCAGTTTCATCGTGTCACTGGTCATCGGCTCCATTGTGCTGCTCTTCATCCTCCCGAACCAGGACCTGCGCTTCCCCGTGCTGCACATTTCCGCCGAACAGGTTGAAATCCTGTCTGTACAGTCGCTCGATGCCGATCACCGCGCCGTCTTCGAGCGCCGGCTGTATTTCGTCCTCGGACTCGCTTTCATGGCCTTGCTCTGGTGGCTGTACCGTCGGGGCCGCAGCATACTCGATACCCGGTTCTATCGTGGGTCCTACGACTATAAACGCGTGCTCTCGGCGTTCAGCAAGCTCTCGCACAGCTACTCCGACCGCAACAGCCTCGCCGGCAGCGTCGTCCACGATCTTGTGAACCTGATGCATCTGAAGAGCGCGGTATTTCTCGGTCGCAGCAACGGAAAATTTCTTCCCCTTGCAGACAACCGCCTGCGCAGCGACACCGAAGCAATGATGCTGACATCGCACGACGTCAAGACGCTCACGACATATTTCGAAAAAGGCAGCAGCATCGCGGCGGACAACCTGCCTATGCGCGAGCGCTTCAAATCGCTCGAAGTGGAGTTCCTCACCGCCGTGAAAACCGAGGAAGACATCGAAGCGCTGATTCTGCTGGGTGAAAAGGAGTCCGAAACAAATTACTCACGTGAAGACATCGAGCTTCTGGACAACCTGTCGACCAATATCGCCGATGCCCTGACCACAATGCGTTTCTATGAGGGCGCGCGCGAGAAAGAGCGCATGCGGAAAGAGTTGGAGGTCGCCCGGCGTATTCAGCTCGCGGCACTCCCCGCAGAGATTCCTGATCTGCCCGGCATCGACGTGGCGGCGCACTCCCTGCCCGCACACGAGGTCGGTGGCGATTTCTACGAATTCCTGCCCCGGCACGATTCAACCACGTTCATACTGGGTGACGTTTCAGGCAAGGGGACATCCGCCGCGATGTACCTCGCGCGCATCCAGGGCATCATCAAAACCATCGAATCGTATCAGCCGTCGCTGTGGGAATTGTTCGTCCGGCTTAACACCCAGATTTTCGACCACATCGAGAAGCAGAGCTACTTGACGATGGCAGGTCTTCGGGTCGAGTTCCTGCGAAGCGAGGTAACCTTCCTGCGTGCCGGACATCTGCCCCTGATACATTTCAACTCCATGAGCCGCGAGGTCTCACTACACCAGCCGCAGGGGATGGGCGTTGGGCTCGACCGACAGATGTTCTCGGAGCAACTGGAAGAAGAAACGATCTTCGTACGTGGCGGCGACGTTTTCGTCCTTGTCTCCGACGGTGTCACCGAAGCGGAGAATTCGGAGCATCAGCAGATGGATCTCGAGGGCGTATCACAATGCCTCATCGAACATGCCGACCACAGCGCACAGGAAATCCTCGAAGCCATCTTCGCGGCAGTCGGCAGCTACACTGCCGCCGCCGAACGCAAGGACGACGCCACGATACTCGTCATCAAGTTTTCGATCCCCCACTCCGCTTGACGCCCTGTGGCTATCAGGTCACTCCCCCTCACCCAAACGCTGCAATCAGAATTCATTTCCCGCTCCGCGGGATCTCCGGCCCTGCGGGCCTCCGACAAACCGCGACGTGCAATCCGTATTCTACTTCCCCAGCCCGCTGTTGAAGATATACCGCAGTCGCGCATCGTAGTACGTGTCTTCGACATCCTCAAACGCCGTGATTATCGGGATATCCCAGCTGCCCGTGAGCTTCCGCAGGAAACGCTCAAGCTCGTTTCGCCGTGCGCGCGCCTCGGTCATGTCACGGCCAAACACCTGCAGTTCCATTTCAAAAACTTGCTGCCTGGCCGCGCTGCGAATCAGATGCAGCATCTGTACAAAACCCTTCGCGTTTTCGTCGATCGTATTGCCCCGCGTGAAAATCTCCATGAACACCCAGGAGAGCTGGCGCTGGGGATTGAATGTGCTGTTATTCACCGGTGATGGATCACGGCCGTCGGGAATATCGTCGCCGTCGCTGTCAGGATTCGTCGGATCGCTCATGAGTCCGTAAATCTCGGCGTAGTCGGTCACGCCGTCGTTGTCCGTATCCGGTTTCTTGGGATCCGTACCGAAGTGGATTTCCGCACCATCGTACAGACCATCGGCATCGAAGTCCTCGTCATACGAACGCAAGGACCAGGCGCTCTCCTTACCGTCCGGCAGACCGTCACCGTCGGTATCGGCGAGCAGCGGACTCGACTGCGTCTCCAGTCCGTCCGGCAGACCGTCGTCGTCGGTGTCCACATCGAGCGGATCTGTGCCATGCGCCTGCTCAACACTGTCGTTGAGTCCGTCGCTGTCACTGTCGGCCCGCACGGGACTGCTCCCAATAACGGTTTCCGCAAGGTCTTCGAGACCATCATCGTCGCTGTCCTTCTTGAGAGGGTTGCTTCCCCAGCGGTGCACCTCGTCGCCGTCGCGGAGGCCGTCGCCATCTGTATCGGCGAAGAGCGGAGAAGTCCCGACGGTGATTTCGTCATTGTCACGCAGTCCGTCGCCGTCGGTGTCGTCGCTATACGGATTTGTACGGTAGCGAATGCGCTCGTCACGGTTGAGAAGGCCGTCGTAATCACTGTCCTTATCCGGCTCAGGAAACGCGTATGTCAGCCCGACTCCGACAGTGAGATACGTGTCCGCCCAGTCGCCGACCGACAGTCCATCGAGATAATCGGTCATCGTCGGATGCAGGGTGCTCATGAAGCTGAGGGAAAAATGATCCGTCAGCATGTAATCGAGGATCACCGTAATGGGAATGCCCAGGGTCCACTTCCCGTACTGTTCCTGCGGTTTCGGCAGTGCGGTACCGCTGTTGTTCATCGGTGAGTAGTACGTCAGCTCTAGCCCTCCTCCGAGAAACAGTTCGGCCTCGCTGCCGATGCGTTTGCGCCACAGCGCTTCAATGCTGAACGGCATGGCGAAGGTCCGGTTGATATCGTTGATCGCCGTCACGCTGCTGTCGTAGTACTGCAGCATGCGTCCGTCGGTACGCCATTGCAGGTCGTGGAAGCCCAATCCGGCACGCAGGTACAGCGAACCGTTGCGCCCCCTGAAATCCTTTACGTGATGACGCAGACTCAGACCGCCCCCGTTCGAAAAGCGCGTGTCGGAAAAATCGTCCAGCAGCTTCGTGGCGTTGCCTTCGAGCGACAGGATCCACTCGCGGGGGGTCTGCGCGAGATCCTCCTGTGCGGTGGCAATGGTGGAAATGCCGCTCCATACGAACAGCACGATCAACGCATTAATGGACGAGGACGAGACAGTTCGAGGGATACGGATAGGAATGAAACTCATGGAGTGATGTCTGCTTCGTTACGAGAGATTGGAGAAATCGAGTTCGGATGGTCGGTCAGGGCGATTGAAGCGCTCTTCCTCCCAGGTTCTGATGTCTGCTTCCTGCTGATGCAGCGTGTCCTCGGCATGGAGACGTGTAAGGCCGAGAATATGTTCCGGTCCCGTGCCGCAGCATCCGCCGATAAGACGCGCACCGTCGCGCACCCACTCCTGCGAAGCTTCGGCGAATTGAACCGCATCTACGTCATGCCTGGTGACGGTGATGTCGCCCTTGCCGGGCATGGAGGTGTTCGCGTAACAGCCGGTCGCGCAGGACGCATCCGCATGCAGGCGCCGGTGCACCACTGCGATATGCTTCGCGGAAACACAGTTGACCAGCAGGGCCACGGGCGACAGGGCTTCCACGGCGCCAACCGCATCTTCGAGTGCTTCACCGGAGAGCAGGTCGCCTTCCGGCGTGGTGACGAAACTCAACGCAAATTCCTTCCCGGTCGCTGCACAGGCCTTTGCGGCTGCAACGGACTCGGAGATCGACATCATCGTCTCCGCGAGAAGAAAATCCACACCGTACATGGCCAGCAGTTCGGCCTGTTTCCCGTGTTCTTCCTCCAACTCCGTTTGAGTGGGAACGAGTTCGGGACTGTAACAATCCTCCACCGGCGCAAGTCCGCCGGCGATCAGTACCGGACGCGCGGCACGGTAGCGTTCGCGCGCTTCGAAAGCCAGTTCGACCGCGCGGAGATTAAGTTCCTCCCAGCGATCCGAAAAGCCTGTCTTGTCCATCGCCCGTACATTGCTGCGGAAGCTGTTGGTCGTGAGAACATCCGCCCCGGCATGCAGATAGTGGTAGTGGATATTGCGCACCACATGCGGAGCGCGCAGCAGCGCGTTTGCCGACCAGAGAGGCAATCCGATATCCACACCGAGGCGATGCAGTTCGGTACCCATTGCTCCGTCGAGGATGACGACTGGTTTGTGCGCAAGCAGTTCGGTTAACGCCATGAGAGCGATATCGTCAGGTGTACAGAATCAGGATGGAGAGACATCGGATTGCGCAATACTCACCGCCCCGGATCGGAAGGCACGTTTGCGAACATCGGTGAATCCGAGTTTCAGCAGTACGGTCCGGCAAGACTCGAGAGGCACTCCTTCGAGCAGTTCCTCATCGATTTCGAGCATGGCCGAATCATCAGGAAAATGACGCACACGGAAATTCACCTCGTCCGCAAGATCCAGCAGCTTACGCAGGGTTTCCTCCGCCTCCTCGATGCGCTGCAGATGTGCGGCTGTTGCCGGGACGCCGGCATGCAGGCGCGAACGCAGGCAGGGGCTCGCCGCGTGATTCCAGTTCGGAAGTCCGACGAGCTTCGACATCCCGCGAATTTCATCCTTGGTGAAGCGCGAAAGCGGACTCAGCACGGCATGCTCGCGCGCGGCACGCATGCCGACACGTGTCTGGTCTTCCGCATCCTCGGCGTTGCTGCCGTTATACAGGCACACCGTCTGCGGATGCTCCGCCGCTTCGCGTTCGACACGTTTCATGGCTTCGTAAATACTGGATTTACAGACGTAGCAGGCGAGTCCGTCATTCGCGACATACAGAGGATCATTGTATTCCTCGGTATGGACGAAGCGCAATGGAATGCCGATCTTCGAGGCGATGTCCTCGGCCTGTGTCTTCATCGAACGTGAGACCGAGGGCGACAGTGCCATAATGGCCTCGCTGCTCTCGGGAAACACCTCATATACGGCCTGTGCGGCGAGACTGCTGTCCACCCCGCCGGAAAAGGCGACGAGATGCACCGCGCACGGTGCGCCCATGCGGCCGATGTCTTCGAGTAAACCGGTATACAGGGATTCAGCGTTATTCATTGCCGCGCTGTGCGATGAGGAGATTGATGCGATGCGCCGCGGCGGCGGCACCGATGCCATTGTCGATATTCACAGTGAGTACACCGGGAGCGCAACTTCCGAGCATGGAGAGCAATGCGTTGATACCTCCGTCATTCACACCGTAGCCGACCGATGAAGGCACGCCGATGATGGGGATCGAGAGAAGTCCGGCCAACACACTCGGTAACGCGGCCTCCATGCCCGCCACGCAGATGCAGACGTTGCTGCGTGCCACATCAGGGATGACTTCGAGCAGGCGGTCGATACCGGCGATACCGAC
The DNA here is from genome assembly GCA_002869275.1 of Ignavibacteria bacterium. Lineage (GTDB taxonomy): Bacteria > Bacteroidota > Ignavibacteria > SZUA-365 > SZUA-365 > BM516. The sequence continues at coordinate 12,764 of PKTF01000288.1, forward strand.
ATCGGCGAAGCGCGTAACGCTGCTGCCGGCGTGGATACAGGCGAGTTCGGCTTCCTCGGCGATACCGAG
>PKTF01000214.1 GCA_002869275.1 Ignavibacteria bacterium
AGCACCGTCATCTCCGGTGCGGTGAGCGACAGCAGCTGGGCGCGGTCCAGCAACATCTCTTCCGCGGGAATGGTCACTCCGGTGCACACATAGTTTCGGAAACCGTCCGCGGCCGGTTCCAGAACGGTGAAGGAATCGACGTCGGTCTGCTCCTGCGAGGCGTCTGTGCGTCCGGCGGTGAAGGGGACGGTGATCTCATGTCCCGCCTTGCGTGCTGCGTCCTCGATGGCGGCAGCGCCGGCGAGCACGATCAGGTCAGCAAGGGAGACCTTTTTATCACCGGAGCTTGCGTTGAATTCTTCCTGGATTGTCGTGAGTGCGGTGAGGACGGTCGAAAGCTCGTCCGGTTGGTTGACCTCCCAGTCCTTCTGCGGTGCGAGACGGATCCGTGCGCCGTTGGCTCCACCGCGCATGTCTGAGCCGCGATACGTGGCGGCCGACGCCCAGGCGGTTCGCACGAGTGCGGAGGTGCTCAATCCGGATGCCAGGATTTTGGTCTTGAGCGCTTCGACGTCATGATCATCGATCAGTGCATGGTCCACTGCGGGAACCGGATCCTGCCAGATCAGTACTTCCTCGGGTACCTCGGGTCCGAGGTAGCGTGTGCGCGGACCCATATCACGGTGCGTCAGCTTGAACCATGCGCGGGCGAACGCGTCGGCAAATGCTTCCGGATCCTTGTGGAAACGGCGCGAAATGGGTTCGTACTTCGGATCGAAACGCAGGGAGAGATCGGCGGTTGTCATCATCGGACGGTGCTTTTTCGAGGGATCGTGCGCATCGGGAATCATGTGCTCTTCCTTGACATCCTTGGCCAGCCACTGCCATGCGCCTGCCGGACTCTTCACCAGCTCCCATTCATATCCGAAGAGCATGTCGAAATAGCCCATGTCCCATTGTGTCGGATTCGGCTTCCACGCGCCTTCGATTCCGCTGGTTGTCGTGTCGACACCCTTGCCCGTACCCAGTTTGTTTATCCATCCGAAGCCCATTTCCTCGATCGGCGCCCCCTCGGGTTCGGGACCCACAAGAGCCGGATCCCCGGCGCCGTGGGCTTTGCCGAAGGTGTGTCCGCCGGCTACCAGGGCGACAGTTTCCTCGTCGTTCATGGCCATGCGAGCGAAGGTCTCACGGACGTCGTGACCGGAAGCGACGGGATCGGGATTGCCGTCCGGTCCTTCAGGATTGACGTAGATCAGTCCCATCTGCACAGCGGCGAGTGGATTTGCCAGGTCGCGCTCACCCGAGTAGCGACTGTCGGGTTTGTCGCTGGTCGCGAGCCATTCGGATTCGGCACCCCAGTTGATGTCTTCTTCCGGTTCCCAGATATCCGGGCGTCCGCCGCCGAAGCCGAAGGTTTTGAAGCCCATCGATTCCAGCGCGACGTTTCCGGCCAGGATGAGCAAGTCGGCCCATGAAATCTGTTTACCGTACTTCTTCTTGATGGGCCAGAGCAGACGGCGTGCCTTGTCGAGGTTGCCGTTGTCGGGCCAGCTGTTGATCGGAGCGAAGCGCTGGTTGCCGGTATTACCACCGCCCCGGCCGTCCGCCACACGGTACGTACCGGCAGCGTGCCAGGTCATTCGGATGAACAGTCCGCCGTAGTGGCCCCAGTCCGCCGGCCACCAGACCTGCGAGTCTGTCATCAGCGCCTGGAGATCGTTCTTCAACGCGTTGTAATCGAGTTTATTGAATTCCTCGCGATAGTCGAAATCCTCTGCCATCGGATTGGATTTCGACGAGTGCTGGCTCAGAATCTTCAGGTTCAGCCTGTTCGGCCACCAGTCCGTATTGGACTGTACGCCGGCGGTTGTCCTGGCACCATGCATGCCCGTAAACGGACATGTTCCTTCTCCTGACATCGCATTCTCCTTGATGTATTAGTGAACACTCAGCGTATTGTAAACAAACGTGATTCCGGGTCCCGAAGTGAGCGCAGTTTCCCTGCTGCCCACATGGATGCCGGTCGGTTTTGGCTGTCCGATCTTAATGTCTGATGTTGCCATAATATAGTGAAACAATGATGAGTTCCAGTTTTTAGCTCAGTAAGACAAAAAATAATATTAGAAACTGTCCAAACCCGAAGTAAAAAATATCGTTTCCTTCTGCCGCGCAGGATTATCTGGTACTCGCGGATGTCATACTCCTGGAGTTTCTGTTTCCCTTCGACTGTCAGCCAGTTCCAGGGAATATCAGAGATCGTTCCGTCTTCATCGTCGATGAAGTGGTGGTGGCTCTGCTCGGATGCGGCTGCTTGACTCTGGCCGTAGCGCTATGTAGGTTCAGTACGAAACACAAACGATTCTGACAGACCACGTTTCTCCGTCCGCGTTGAAGTACGGGATGCCGTCCTCGGTGCCGAATGAAAATCAGGCCGGTGATGCACGTCCCGCATCCATCTGATGATCTATCCATTCATTGATCGATAAATCCTGGAGTAATCATGAACTCGCCACGGATGTGCCTCTACGCAACGTTCCTTTTTCTCGCTCCCGTAATGCTTACGCACGCCCAATGGAATTCCGATCCGTCGTCGAATAATCCAATCTGCCGGGCAGGAAACATTCAAAAGGCTACGCAGATTGTTGGTGACGGGAAGGGAGGGGCCATCCTCTGCTGGTCTGATGAACGATCTGCACAAAACTTCTACAGTGTCTACGCCCAGCGTATCGACAGGGACGGATTTGTGCGTTGGGCGGAGAACGGTATCGCGGTCAGTCCCGTATCAGACTCGCAGGCGAGACCGGAAATCATTTCCGATGGTGCTGGAGGTGCGATAATCGTCTGGTCCGACACAAGGAGCGGCACAGAGGATGTCTACGCCCAGAGGATCGATTCCTCGGGGAATGCCCTATGGAAAGCGGAGGGGGTGTCCGTAGCCTTCGGCCTCACCGAGCAGACGGATCCGACCCTAGTCAGCGACGGCCAGCATGGCGCCATCATCGCGTGGAGCGCCCGCACGGGCAGCCTCCAGGACGACCATATCTATGCCCAGAGAATCGACGGAAGCGGCAATCTGCTGTGGAGCCCGGAGCTTGCCGTGAGCTTCTCCGACCAGTACGAGAGCATGCCGAGCATCGCCAGCGATGGCAATGGCGGTGCATATATCGCGTGGGCGTTCTATAACAACCAGGCCTATGACGTGTACGCACAGCGTGTGCATGCCAACGGCACGCCATACTGGCAGAGCGGAGGTATTGCATTTTCACCGGACCAGGGACCACAGGATTCCCCTGCGATCGTCGCCGACAGCACCGGAAGGGCATTCCTCTCGTACTACGACTGGAGCTCTGGTTCAACACCGAAGCTGCAGATCGTCATCCTGAATCCTGATGGCACAACAGCGGCATCGTTTCGCGCCACGTCGACGGGAGGAGGACAGACGAACCCCCGGCTGTCGAACATTGGGACAGGATTGCTCGGTATTGCCTGGGAAGACGGCCGGGTGACCGGCAAGAAACGGTCATATGCGCAGATCATCGACAATACCGGGAAAAAACTCTGGGCAGCTGATGGTGTGGAGGTTTCCAGCGGTACGGGCAGCCAGGCCACCCCGTCCATCATATCCGACGGGAACGGGGGTGTGATTGTGTGCTGGGAGGACATGACCGGCGGTATCACCGAGAGTGATATATACGCGCAGAGGATTTCCGCCACCGGCGCACTTCTCTGGTCCGCCACCGGTGTTCCGATCGGTACCGCGGGACGAATGCAGCAGCTGCCCGTGATGATCAGCGACGAAGAGAACGGCGCCATCCTCTCATGGGAGGATTACCGGTCCTCGTTCTCGAACCCGGAAATCTATGCCTCAAGGATCCTGGCCGACGGCAGCTTCCCGATCGAACCGCCGATACTGACCTTTTCGGCCAGGGCAGTGGCATTTGGTGCCGTGAGTGTCGGATATTCCTCGACAGAGAAGATCACCCTGGCCAACACGGGCGACGCCCCGGTGACGATCGCGTCCGTCACTTCCAGCGACCCGCATTTCAGTTTAACACCGGATAACACCACGATTTCCCCGAACAGCAGCGTCGAAGCCGAGGTGCGGTTTCAGCCGACGTCCAAGGATATGCTCAGCGCCTTCATTGTTGTTGAAAGCAACTCCGTGTTCGGTCCGGACACAGTCGTTGTCACAGGTTCGGGAACTGCGTCCGCGTCGATTGAGATCGACAGACGGTCCTTGAATTTCGGGAACGTGGCAATTGGAGCAACCGCATCCCTGGTGATGAATATTTCGAATCCGGGGAACGACACGCTCATCATCTCAAGCATCACCACGGACAACGGGTTCTTCACGGTGGCTAATACAGCCATGATCATCGCACCCGGCGACGCGATCGATGACACAGTGTATTTCTCCCCGACAGCCCCCGGTCCCGTGTCGGGTGAGCTGACATTGACAAGCAATGCGCCGTCGTCGCCGACTGTTCTTCCGATCATGGGCATCGGCACTGTTGTCGTGATCGTGACGATGACCATCGATCCTGTGGAGATTTCCTTCGGTGAAGTCGACATCGGTTCCCACAGGGACACGACACTGACCATCACGAACACGGGCAATGATACGCTGCATATCTCGTCGTTCGCATCAGGTGATCCCCGCTTCACCCTGGAGACTCCGATTGAAGGCATCGCTCCGGCTGAATCCCAGACCTTTACTATCCGCTTCACGCCTGATGTCGCGGGTCCGCTGAGCACCGTTTTCGTAGTGACCAGCAACGCGGAGACCTCTCCCGACACCATCATGGCAGAGGGCACGGGCGCCGAGGTAACGGCGGTACGTTCGGTGCGCGTGTACCCGGGCGCATTCACGCTGTTCCGGAATTACCCGAATCCGTTCCGTTCATCCACGACCATCCAGTACGACCTCGAGACACCCGCGCCGGTGCGTGTAACCGTGCACAACTCACTCGGACAAGTCGTGGCGACGCTTGTCGACCAGGTGCAGAATCCCGGCGTCCACACAATTGAATGGACCCCCGCAATCAGCATGCCAGGGGTGTATTTTCTCGTGATGCGTGTAGGAATATTGGAGGCCTACGACAGGATGGTGTTCGTGCGATAGCGGCTCTCACGACTGTGTTTGGACCGACCTCGCAGTGGTCGGTGGAGATGAGATCCATATTCAACGAGCAGATTTCACGACTACTTCGGCAGCTCGATGACAAATTCTGCTCCTTTCGCAGTGCTCGTACAGCTGATGCTGCCGTCATGGCCATTGGTGATGATGTCGTAGCTCATCGAGAGCCCGAGGCCGGTGCCTTCACCCGAGGGTTTGGTGGTGAAGAATGGCTGGAAGATCTTCTGCTGGATATCCTCCGGAATGCCGGGACCGTTGTCGCGGATACGTATCTCGATACTGTCTTCGCGAGAGGCGGTCTCGATCCAGATTGTCGGACGGCGTTCATGCGAAGGCGATGCGGCAGATGATCCATCACTCAATTCGTCGCCTGAATCGGTCGTGATGAGTGGTGGAGCGGTCCACACGGCATACATCGCGTTGTTGATAAGGTTCAGCATCACGCGGCTGATCTCCTGGGGCACGACGTTTCCCTCTAGTGCGGAGGGGTGGTAGTTTTGAATCAGGTCGACTTCGAACGTTGGGTGCGTCGCCCGCATACCGTGATACGCGAGTTGTACCGCGTCTTCCACTAATGCATTGATGTCGGTAACTCCCCGATCTCCGCCAACGCCCCGCGCGTGGAGCATCATCCCTTGAATGATGGTGTCGGCCCTGTTCCCATGATCCTTAATCCTGCTGAGGTTTCCGCGGAGTTCCTCGACAATGGCAGAACGATGATCATCGTCCGGCGATTGTTCGAGGTCGGTCAGCAACTCCGTCGCGGACTCGGAAAAATTGGTCACGAAGTTCAATGGATTCTTGATTTCATGCGCGAGCCCTGCGGTCATCTCTCCCAGCGTCACCATCTTTTCCGCGTGGATGAGCTGTGCCTGTGTCTGCTTGAGCTGTGCAAGCGTGCTCGATAACTGTTCGCTCGTACGTTTTTTAAAAAGGTAGCGGTGAAGGAGGAGGCCTGTGAGCAGCAGCAACACGACCACACCTGCAACGAATACGTTGCGGATGAGAGTTTCCCGTTCGAGCAGTGATGCCTGAAGCAGCTTGTCCTTTTCCAGCAGTGTGATTTTCTGTTCGCGTCGCTCCGCTTCGTACTTGGCAGTCATCTCGTTGATCGATTTGGCCTTCTCCACGTTGAAGAGGGAATCGTTGAAATGCGTGTATGAGAGGAGGTAGTCGTACGCACGAGTGAAATCACGGGTTGCAGCGTATGCCTCGCTCAGCGTCTTTGCCGCATCTTTCTGCTGAACAAGGGCTCCAATTTCTCCAGCGATTTTATATGCGCGCGTAGAGAGGACGATTGCTGAATCCGATTTGCCCTCTTTCACGTACAGGGCTCCAATGTCGGTTAATACCTCGGCGATGCCGGATCGTTCATCCATTTCCTCACGCAGCTTCAGGCTGCGGTTGAGCGATACGAGCGCCTGCCCCAACCTGCCCTGGCGCGAGTAAATCGTTCCGATTCGATGGAGCGTGCTGGCGATGTGCATCTTGTCGCCATTTTTTTCGAAGGCACGCAGTCCACTCAGGTAATTTACCAGGGCTTCGCTGTAATTCCCCTGTCGTGCGTAGATATCTCCGATATGACATTGCCCTAAAGCAGAGGCGCCGTCATCTCCCAGTTCGCTGAATAGTTTTGTTGCGTGTCGGAATTTTTCCAGTGCCTGGTCATCTCTGTCCTGGTTCATTTGAATGAGTCCGATGTGAATCAGTGCAGACCCATGAAGGCCTTTCATACCGAGATCCTCGCTCAGCATCAGGCTGCGCTGGAATGCCTCCAACGCCTGTTCGTACTCGCTCTGCTGGTACAGGATATTGCCTATGCTCAGCAGTGAGCCGATGACAAGCGACCCGCTGCCGAGGGAATCATGCAGCGCCAGCCCGCGACGGTACATCGTAAGTGCCTTATCAAATCTCCCCTGAATGTTGTGCAGATGGCCGATGTATGTCAGCACTATCGCCATGCCGGATGCATCACCGAGATTCTCGTACAGCCGCAGACTCCGCTGGAATAAGGCCTGCGCCGACTCGAAGCGGCCCTGGTTCAAATCAGCCGATCCCAGCATGGTAATCGTGCTTGCGATGCCTGAAGAGTCACCGAGTTTTTTGAAGATTTGCAATCCCTGTTTGATGTGTTCCCGTGCGAGTTCAGATTGGCTCCGTCTGCGTGCGATGTCGCCGATATGGACATGCGCCTGTGCGAGCACGGTGGATTCTCCGAGGCTTCGGCCCAATTCCTGCGCCTGCCTGAAATTCGCCAGGGCTTCATCGAAACTGCCCTGGAATCGGTGAACAATCCCAATGTCGATCAGGGTCAACGCGGTTCCTTTTTCATCTCCGCTTTCCCGGAAAGATTTCAGCGCATGGCGATAGTGACGCAGGGCGCCTTCGATGTTATCACGGTTGTACTCGACGCTTCCCAACCCCCTGACTGCGGATGCCGCGGCGCTTCCGTCCCCGGCCTCACGAGCGAATTTCAACGCTGTCTCAAAGCTGCTCTTGGCCTGGGCGTTGTCTCGCAAGGCTTCGTGCGCCCAGCCGAGCGCCGTGTAGGAATGTGCCAGAACGCGAGGCGAACGCAACTCTTCTGCAAGAGCTACTGCCCGGTCCCCAAATGCCTTTGCTTGCTTCAGATCACATGCCCGGTAGGACTCACTCAGCCCCGCGAGAACATATGCGCGATTACTGTCCTGCTTATGCTGTGGGAGAATCGTCAGCAGGCTGTCAACCCGAGTCTGTTGTGAGAACGAGACAGAAACGAGGACAGGCAGGAGTAGGGCGAGGAGGGAGAGTCTTCTATATATCATGTAGGCGTTCGCGATTGATCCAGTGATAGTGCCAGCCCGGCATCATCCTGTGCACAGAGTCACGGGCTGTCCATGGTCATCATACGATCGCTTCAGGCGATGGCGTAGAATCCAACCTGAAGTCGTTTCATTGATATTGATTAACACACGAAATGAAAGGTACATGATGCCGTCCTGGTAATCAATATCGCAGGCAGCACAGGCGCTCTGCACGCAGCACCTCAAGGTGATGGGTGCGGCTGATTAACCAGCGCATGAAACTGAGATGCGCTGGATCAGAATTCAGGGGGGGGAGGAGGTCAGTTCGATGCGACCTTACTTCTCTCCTGCCAGTGCTTCGGCGATATTCAGGATGTGGTCCTTGATACGACGGTACGCACTGACGACGTCCATGAAGACGAGGCTGTCGAGCGGTGAAATGATCTGCTCACCGAGACGGTTGAGGTGGCTGGCGCGTATGGACTTGATGCGGCGGCGGATCTCGTCACCCTGTGTCATGGCTTTGAGCAGGATCTCGTCGTTTTGCTCGCGCACACCCACGTTAATACCGTCAATGTACCGGGAGATCGCACCGTGGAGGTCGAGCAGTTCCTGCTTGCCCTCGTCCGTCATGTGCAGTCCGTCGTTGCGCAACCGCAGCAACAGTTTGAGTATGACGACCACCTCGTCGCTGATGGATTCGTATTCGTCCACGATGCGCAGCTGCATGCGCACATTCTGGCTCACGGAGTGCGAGAGGTTGCCGCCCATCAGCGCACCGATGTACTCGACGATCTCTTTCTGGATACGGTCGTAGAGCTTTTCGCGTTTGAAAATGCGGTTGGCATGAGTCTGGTCTACCTGCCCGTTCGCGAGCAGTTCCCCGAGCCAGTCGAGCATTTCACGCACGCCTGCGCTCATGCGCACCAGCTCGGAATGGGACTGCTGCACGCCGATGGCGGGCGAGTCGTAGATCCGTGTATTGAGATACGTCAGATGCGGGTGCTCTTTCGTCCGCGCCCCCGGTGCGATAAAGGTCACCAGTTTTGACAGCGGGTTGATCGCCCAGATAAACACGGAAACGATCAGTATGTTGAAACCGCTATGCGCGAAGGCGATGCGTGCGGCGATCGGGGCATCGGGTGGGATGAGGACTTCGAGGACGTTCAGATACAGGGGAAACAGCGGCAGCAACAACAGTACGCCAAGCACCTTGATGCTGATATGCGCGTACGCGGCACGCTTGGCATTGGTACTGGCCCCGAGCGAGGCCAGGAATGCGGTGATGGTTGTTCCGATATTCTCGCCGAGTACGAGGGCGATAGCCGTCTCGTAGTCGATGGCGCCGGTCATGGCCAGGGTGATGGTGATGGCCACCGTGGCGCTGGAGGACTGGATGACCGCCGTTACGAAGGAGCCGACTGCGATGCACTTGAGCAGCCCCCACAGTGTATCCGGGCGAAATGCCGCGAGCATGTTGACGAAACCCTCCATCTCACGCAGCGGGGAGAACCCTTCCTTCATGAGCTGCAGGCCGAAAAACACGAAGCCGAGCCCGAGCACCATCATCGCTGTGTACCGGACGCGGTCGGTTTTTGAGAAAAGATAGAACAGGCTCGACAGGCCGATCAGCACCAGCCCGTATTCAGACACCTTGAGTGCGACCAGCCACGCAGTGATAGTCGTGCCGATATCCGCCCCGAGGATGACCCCGATGGCCTGCTGCAGAGTCATCACTCCCGCGTTCACCATACCCACCACCATAACGGTGGTCACGGAACTGGACTGGATCAGGGCGGTCACTGAGGTCCCCACGCCGCAGGCGATGAAGCGGTTGTCGGTAACCGTGCTGATCATGCGGCGCAGCCGTTCGCCCGCCACGGCCTGCATGCCCTCGGACATCTGTTTCATCCCGATGAGGAACAGTCCGAGCCCACCCAGTGCGCCGAATACCATCTGCGCGGCAAATTCAAGCGTCATGTACGCATCCTGAAAAATATATCACTCGGTTGAGGATCTATGAGGGTCGATGAAGATCAACAGAACGGGTGACCATAATATCGGGAAACTCCCCGACCGAGCAAAACCACCGCCTACCATTCCCCGTCAGAAGATATGCCGGATCAGGTTTGCGATATTCAGTTGGTGACATCACCGATGGAAAGGAGACGCGTGACTCGTTGACAACCAGGAAACAGTAGTGAAGAAGAAAAGCGCATCCATGCCGCACCATTCTCGACCGTTGTCAGCAGGAAGCCGGTTCGTCAGTGGCCGTGCGAAATTCCCATCGACGGCGAGCCGGGGGACATGCACAGGCTGATTTCCGAATACAGTAAGAAGCTGCAGGAATCCGCCGTGCCGAAAATGCTGTTTTTTGCACATCCGGGCGGTATTATCAATGCCGAGACGGTTGCATGGTGTAAAGAGGCCCTTCCAAACCTGAAGACTGTCGACATAGGCGATGGGATTCATTATCTGCAGGAGGACAATCCACACCTCATCGGACGTGAACTTGCCACGTGGATTGCAGAACTCGACTGAAGGACACGCGGCCAGGGAGGGGAATGATCGATGATTTTGCTGTAAGGTGAGAATACAAATGTAAATCCCAGGAAATGCAAAAGCCCCTCTTCTGAGCGGATTTTTCAGCGGGGTTGATGAAATGACTAGGAAATCGTGTAATTAATATCCACATTATACACTGAATCATTCGAGAACCGCGCCCACCTGATCTAATCCTCTGGTACTGCAAGTTCTACAGAGTGCATTTTCCATCGAGCCTTGAGACCGTGCCAATTTCCGTGATTTGATGATTTCACACTTTGGCACTTTTTCAAGAAGGAGTTCATCATGAACATCTATGTAGGAAACATTTCGTACAACATTACCGACACTCAGCTCCGCGAAACATTCGAGGAATTTGGTGCGGTTGACTCGGTGAACATTATCACTGATCGCGATACCGGTCGCCCCAAGGGCTTTGCATTTGTTGAGATGAAAGATGATGGCGAGGCGCGTGCCGCAATCGACAAACTGAACGGCATGAATCTCGACGGTCGCAACCTCAACGTCAATGAAGCCAAGCCCCGCACCCCGCGTCCCTCTGGTGGTTCCCGCTGGTAATCGCGCAACGCGTGATCGATCGTTGGCAGAACGTATCGCCTTCGAGAATACGTTCGATTATGGACCTGATGGGCCGATTGGCCGCCACACATTGAAACAAGCGATGAATTGGCAGGCTATGGCGCGGTAAGCCTTCCCGTTGTGCGGGACAGGTATTCTAGCCATTAGGACAAAATGTAAAAAGCCCCTCAAAGCCCCTCAAGTGAGGGGCTTTTTATATGCATTCATCGCCTCATTCCGAAGCTTGTTTTTTGATCTTCCCGTTTGACATGATTCGCATATTCAATGAACTGGAGAAACCTACATACCCGCTGGCTGTATCCTGGATGGGGAACATCTCGGGTGCGAACATGCATTGGCGAATCCTGAAATAAATCGTATTCCAATATTTCTCACCCGTTGATTTTCGTATGTGCATTGCGTAGTATGCCTCATATTTCCCTCCCGTAATCAGTAAACCCGGTTCATAGATCCCGCTCCGCGAATTCTCGCGGAAGCGGCGCGGTATATGTTGCGCACAGACCAGGAGGAAAGCATCATGAAGGCGTCCGCTGTATGCCACGTGATGACTTCGTCATGGAAAACTGCTCTTTGGATAATGTGAGTAAATACATTCCCGATCTGAGGTGATACCATGAAACGCCATACTCATTCGTTAGCGAAATCCGGTACCTGCCAGTCGGTGATATATCTCATTGCTGCCCTTCTTTTCATTTCCATTCCCGGTCAGGCCCAGCAAGCGAAAATCGACAGCCTGCTGAGAGTGATTGAAACAGCCCGGCCTGATGCTGCGAAAGTGGATGTTCTCAACAGCATCTCATCCGAGTACTATAGTCTTCGAATGCCTCGGAAGTCCTACGCGTACGCAAAGGATGCTCTGAAACTGGCTGAGACACTCGGCTACAAAAAAGGGATGGTTCCTGCGCTCAAGTGGGTCGGCGTAATGCACAGAGACCAGGGCTCCTTTACAGAGGCGATCGCGTATTTTCAGAAAGCCCTGAAAATCTGTGAAGAGTTTGGTGATAGACTCGACATCGCGAGGACCCTCAGCGATATCGGAGTGTTGTACGCGAGACAATCCTCACCCACCAGGGCACTGGAGGCCCTGCACAGAAGCATGAAGATCTTCGAGGAGCTTGGAAAAGAAGGCTGGATCGCAAGAACGCACCAGAATATAGGCCAAATTCACCTGGGCCAGAGCAATTACCCGGAGGCCCTGAAGCATTATCAGCAATGCCTGAAGATCGACCGCAAGCATGGTAGGAAGTATTACATCGCGTTGTCCCTGAGGGAAATCGGAAAGATCTACTGGCACCAGGGTTTCTACCCGGAGGCTCTCGAGTATTTCGAGAAACGTCTTGCAGTAGGCAAGGAGATGGGAAATAAACACATCATCGCGCGCTGTATTTCCGACATCGCGAGTGTGCATACCGCACAGGGCTCCTATTCAGAGGGACTGAAGCATTACGGCGAAAGTATGAAGATCTATGAGCAAATTGGCAACAGGAAGAAGGTCGCGCTCTGTCTCTTAAACATCGGGAACATCTACCAGGATCAGAACTCCGGCACCAGGGCCATGGAACATTATCAGAAAGCCCTGAATATCAATGAAGAAATTGGGGAGAATAGAGGAATCGCGGGCTGCCTGAGCAGGATCGGACTCATTTACCTGGACCGACACGAGTATACCGAAGCGCAGGAATGTCTGCGGAAAGGTTTGAGCACCTTTGAAAAGGTTGGGGACAAAAGGGAAATGGCACTCTGCCTCCATAATCTTGGTGATCTCTATGTCCGCCAGAGCCACGGCACAGGAAAAA
>PKTF01000085.1 GCA_002869275.1 Ignavibacteria bacterium
AGCACGGTCTCGAGGAAGTTGGGATACTGCAGCACACCCTCGGGCGTGAACTGCTTCCACATGAGACCCTGCGTGATCCCCGCCCAGTAGAGCGGAATCGCGTAGAAGAGAATACCAAGCGTGCCGAGCCAGAAATGCGCGTTCGCGAGCTTGCGCGAGAACAGCGTGGTTTTGTAGAGCTTCGGCGTCAGCCAGTAGATGATTCCGAAGAGCATGAAGCCGTTCCAGCCGAGTGCCCCGACGTGCACGTGAGCGATCGTCCAGTCCGTGAAATGCGACAGGGCGTTCACGCTTTTGATCGAAAGCATCGGTCCCTCGAAGGTCGCCATTCCATAAGCGGTAACCGCCACGACAAAGAATTTCAGCACCGGATCGTTTCGCACCTTGTCCCATGCTCCGCGCAGCGTCAGCAGACCGTTGAGCATGCCGCCCCAGCTTGGAGCGATGAGCATGATGGAAAAGACGGTTCCGAGCGACTGTGCCCAATCCGGTGTCGAGGAGTACAGCAGGTGATGCGGACCCGCCCAGATGTAGATGAAGATCAGCGCCCAGAAGTGGATGATGGACAGCTTGTAGCTGTACACCGGACGCTGTGCCGCTTTGGGCAGGTAGTAATACATCAGTCCCAGAACCGGTGTGGTCAGGAAAAATGCCACGGCGTTGTGGCCATACCACCACTGCACCAGCGCATCCTGCACGCCGGCATACAGCGAATAGCTCTTGAGGAAACTGACAGGCATCTCAAACGAGTTCACGATATGGAGCACCGCCACGGTAATCAGCGTGGAGATGTAGAACCAGATCGCGACGTACATGTGCTTTTCGCGCCGCTTGAGAATGGTTCCGATCATGTTGATGCCCCAGACGACCCAGACCAGCGCGATCATGATATCGATCGGCCACTCCAGTTCGGCATATTCCTTCGAGGTCGTGTATCCCAGGACCAGCGTCAGTGCGGCTGCAACGATGATGAGCTGCCACCCCCAGAAATGGATCCGGGACAGCACGTCACTGTAGTTGCGCGCTTTCAGCAGGCGCTGGGCTGAATAATAGTACCCGAGGAAAATGCCGTTGCCGACGAAGGCAAAAATGACGGCGTTGGTGTGGAGGGGACGCAAGCGTCCGAACGTGAACATCTCTCCGAGGTTGAAGCTGGGGAAGGGCAGCTGGAGAGCGATCAACAGGCCGACGAGGAAGCCGACAACGCCCCACAATATCGTGGCGAACAGGAACATTCGCACGATCTGGTTGTCATAACGGAATTTTTCAACTTCCATTAATCCATACTCCTCTGTTCTTGATTATCTGGTTTATCTGCAATTCTATCGTTCGTTTGTTTTCTGTCTTCATCATCGAAAAGCGCGCGCACCGAAGGTGTGTACTGATCTTCGAACTGCCCCGTCCGCACCGCCCAGAGAAAGACGACGAGGAAGGTGAGGGCGACGAGCAGACTGAAGCCAATGAGAATGAACATCACATACATCTCAACGCAGTCCTTTCCTCCGTGCCATGATACGTGTCGCCGCAGTTGTGAAGGCAACCACGGTTACCGAACTGACCGGCATGAGTATGGCCGAGACCAGCGGCGAAAGCAGTCCGGCCACGGCAAATGAGAGGCCCACGATGTTGTAGGCGAATGAGATCACGAAACTGGCCTTCACAATGCCCACGCTGGTGCGCGCGAACGCGAGCAGCCGGTGGAACATCGGGAAGCGGTCGGCCGCAAGAATGCCGTCGCAGGCCGGTGAAAATGTGTTGATGTCCTCAGACACCGAAATACCGATGTCGGCCGCCTTCAGCGCACCGGCATCGTTCAAACCGTCACCCACCATCATGACCGAACGGCCGCCTGCCTGCAGCTGCTGGATGAATTCCAGCTTGTCTTCCGGCGTCTGGTCGAAATGCATTGGTACCACGTCACCGAATATCGTGCGCAGCCGCCCTTCTTCCCGGTTCGTGTCGCCGGAAAGGATGATGAGCTCATATTCCTTCTGCATATCGTGGACGACATCGGTGAGGCCGTCACGGTACAGGTTGGGCACAGTGAAATGTCCACGTGGCGCGCCGTCGACTGAGACATATACCGCGGAGCTTTTCACATCCACCGATGCGCTCTCTTCCCGCCACGCCCATTCCGCCGAACCGATCATGATTTCATGGCCGCCGACGTTTCCGGCGATTCCCTGCCCGGGTACCTCATGGTAGTCCTCGACGTCCTGCGCGACCTCGCCCGCGAGCGAAGCGAATACCTGGCGGCTGAGCGTATGTGTGCTCTGCCGCAGGAGGGACTTGATCAGCGAACGCTCCGCCTCCTCGAGCGGCGGACCGCTCCAGCGGACATGCGAGCTGCGCGTCTGGGTTAGCGTGCCGGTTTTATCGAACACGATGGTGTCGATGCCCGCCAGTGTCTCCACGGCGTCGGTGTTCTTCGTGTAGAAGTCGTTGTTCCCGAATATGCGCTGTGCCGAACCCAGTGCGAACGGTGAGGAAAGCGCAAGCGCGCAGGGACAGGCCACGATCAGCACCGCGGTGAAAACGGTGGTGACGATGGATGGGTCGGCGAACGACCAGTATGCAGCCGCGCCGAATGCGATTGCCAGGACGACGGCCGTGAAATGCGTGCTGATGCGGTCGACCAGCGCGTTGAGGCGTCCGTGAGACTCCTTGGTGAAGATGTCATTGTTCCACAGCCGCGTCAGGTAGCTCTGCTCGATGTCCTTGATGACTTCAAGCTCGATGGCCTGGCCCACCTGTCGCCCACCGGCATGGATGCGGTCGCCGCTCTTCTTGCTGATCAGATCCGCCTCGCCGGTGACGAAACTGTAGTCGATATTGGCCTCGCCGCGCAGCAGCACCGCGTCCGCCGGCACCAGTTCCTGGTTCCTGATCACGATGCGGTTCCCCACCTTCAGACGGGTGAGCGGAATATTGTGCTCGCCGTCGTCTTCACGCACCGCTACCGAAAGCGGGAAATACGAGCGGAAGTCGCGGTCGAAGGACAGCGCGTCGTAACTCTTTTTCTGAAAGATTTTTCCGATGAGCAGGAAGAATACCAGTCCGGTGAAGCTGTCGAGAAAGCCCGCGCCGGTGTTGGTGAAAATGTCGAACAGGCTGCGTGCGAACAGCATGATGATGCCGAGTGAAATCGGCACATCGATATTCAGGTAGCGCTGCCGCAGTCCCGCCCACGCCGACGCGAAGTATTCGCGGCTGCTGTAGAAAAATACCGGCAGGCTCAGCAGGACGTTGAGATAGCGGAACGCGAAGCGGAACACCGGGTCGATGCTCGTGTCCGAAGCCAGGTACTCCGGAAAACTCATCAGCATGATGTTGCCGAACGCGAAGCCCGCGATACCGATCTTATAATACAGTTTGCGATCACCCGTATGCTTGCGCTTCTCGGCAACGTCCTGCAGGCTGATATACGGTTCGTACCCGATCGAGGCCATCAGCACGACGATATCGCGCAGCGAAATCCGTGTGTTGTTCCACGTGACAGCCGCTTCCTTTCGTGGAAAGTTCACGCGCACACTCACGATTCCGGCGTTCAGAGTGTTCAGCCGTTCGAGCAGCCAGATACACGAACTGCAGTGCATCGATGGTACGCGGAACGTCGCCATGCGCGTGTCGCCGTCGGCGAAATCCACGAGCTGTCCCACGATATCCTCGTCGTTGAGGTAATCGTAGCGATGTGCATACCCGCCGTCGAGCGGCGCCTTTCCCCGACGCGTTTCGTCGATGTCGTAATAGTCGCAGAGGTCCTTTTCCGCAAGGAGTTCGTAAACCGTCTTGCAGCCGTTGCAGCAGAAATACTTGTCACCAATGGCGACATCCCTGTTGTCACAGGTGTCGCCACAGTGATAGCAGATGATCTCCGTTGAGGAATCATCGCGCTGTCCGGGGATATGCAGCGGTTTGACGTTGATCATGGCGGAAATCAGAACTGGCGCGCGCGATCAGACGCGGTGCGCGATGGAGTCCTCCAGCTTGGGATCGAGTACGGGAACGGCCCGGTGCGCCGTGTAGCGCATCCAGAACAGGCCGAGCACGAGTCCGCCGATACCGATGACGGCGGTGAAATGCATCCACGACACATGCACGCCTTCGGGCGAGAATGTCGGCATGACGAGCCAGAACATGTCCACGAAATGCATCACCACGATCAGCGCCGCGATGAGTTTGAGGACGATGTCCATGCGTTTGAGGCGGTAGAAAATCAGTGTGATGAACGGCACGATGAAATGCCCGATGATGAGCAGCATGCTCACCGTCTTCCAGCCGTTCTCCCAGCGTGTGAGGAACCAGACCGTTTCTTCCGGGATGTTGGCGTACCAGATCAGGTAGTACTGCGAGCCGCCGATGTATGCCCAGAATACGGTGAAGGCGAACATCAGTCGGCCGAAGTCATGAAAGTGCTCGGTGGTGACCGTGCCGGTGAGAATCCCCTTGCCTTTCATCCACTGGAAAATCAGCACGAGCATCGCGAGAGACGCCAGGAAGCCGCCGATGAAGACGTACACGCCGAAGATGGTGGAATACCAGTGCGGCTCCAGGCTCATCAGCCAGTCGAAGGCGGCAAAGGTGATGCTGAAGGCAAAGAGGAAAATGCCGCCGGCGCTGAGCTTGCGCAGAGACAGCGTGTGCGCGGGATTGCCGTCGGCATCCTGCGCGAGCGAATACCGGTTCAGCATCCAGGCCAGTCCGATCCAGATGGCGAAGAACACCACGCCGCGGATGATGAAGAAGGTGCTGTTCAGATACGGCGATTTCCATTGCAGCAGGTGATCCGATGCCACCTCCTCCGCGTGTGTCCAGTGAAACAGGTCGTGCAGACCGAGGACGAGCGGAATGAAGCACAACAGCAGAACGGGCAGTGTCATCGACAGCGCTTCGGGCACGCGACGAACGGCGACGCTCCACACGGCACCGGTGGCATGCTGCAGCATGACGAAAAACAGCGCGCCGAGAACGAGCGTCGTCCAGAAGGCGAAGCCCGTGAGCCAGGACGCAAAGAACGTGTGCGCGTCACTGAAGGCGCCGATCACCGTGAGAATGATTCCGACGATGCCCACGCCGAGCGCGATAACGCCGAAGCGGCCCTTGTAGGTAAAGGTGTAATTCTGTGTGTCGAGTGCGGCCATATGCGGTTACTGTGCTGTTTCTGTCGAATTCGTGGGGGTGGACTGTGCCGCGTCGGCTGTGGGAGCCGGCGCTGCGACGGTGGTCGAAGGCACGGGGGTGCCCTTTGTCTGCAGCGTACGCACATGCGCGACGATGCACCAGCGATCGCGTACAGGAATCTGTTCGCGGTACGACGGCATGTTGCGCACACCGTTCGAAATCACTTCGAAGATGTTGCCGTCGGCCATGTCGTAGATGCGCTGCTCATAAAGATTCGTTGGGGGAATCGGATACTTGTATTCCATGATCTTGCCCTTGCCGTCTCCGGTGAAACCGTGGCAGGGACTGCAGTAAATTCCGAAGCGCTCCGCTCCGCGCTTCAGCGCGGCCTCATCCACTTCGAACGGAATGGCAGGTACATATACGCCGCCTGCGTCTTTCCCGGTAAAGTAGATGGGGTCCTCGCGGAGTTGTCCGCGAGCCACCGTGCCTTCGGGCGGTGTGCGCATGGCCTTGCCATCCGCGAAAAAACCGCTGGCGCGCTGGGCCGTGTATTTCTCCTGCGTGTCCATATTGCGGTTCAGATGTACCGGCGGATCGTCGGAGGTGCCGCCGCGGCAGCCTGTGAGCACGATGACTGCGACGGTCAGCGAGAGGAGCATGTGTCGGGTCGTTGCCTGTGTTTTCATCCTTCACCTCGTACCAGCTCAATGTTCTTGCCACCGATGGCGGCGAGGAATTCCTTCGTGCCGTTCTCGTCGAACTTCGCATCGTCCGATTCGATGACCAGCACGAAACCGTCGTCGGTGACGACCTTGAACTGCTCGGAATAGAACAGCGGGTGATGCCAGCGCGGGAGCCGTATCAGGCGGAACATCCCGAACACCGCGCCGAACGCACCGAAAAGCACGAACAGCGCAAAGGTGATGATGATGAACGCCTGCCAGCTGAACAGCGGCTTGCCGCTGATGACGAGGGGATAGGCGCTGGTTGCAACCCAGGTCTGCAGTACGAAACCGATGGTGGCGCCGATCACCGCCATCACGCCGACGATGAATCCGACCGACGAGCGCTTCAGCCCCATCGCATCGTCCATGCCGTGGATGGGGAAGGGCGAGTGACAGTCGAATTTCCGGTAGCCGGCGTCCCGCGTGCTGCTTGCGGCATGCATCAGGTCGGCCGGCGTATCGAATTGTGCGAGAATTGCCCAGGTTTTCATGCCGCACCTCCTTCAGCCGGAGTATCGGCATGTCCGTGATGATGTGGATCGGCCTCGGGCATTACACCCTTGACCTCCGACATCGCGATCAGCGGGAGGAAGCGCAGGAAGAGCAGGAAGAGCGTGAAAAACAGTCCGAAGCTGCCGACGAAGGTCATGATGTCCCAGATGGTCGGGGAATAATAATCCCACGACGACGGCAGGAAATCACGCGACAGCGAGGTGACCGTGATCACGAAGCGCTCGAACCACATGCCGATGTTGACGAATATCGAAAGAGTGAACATCGCGACGATGCTGCGGCGGAGCTTCCGGAACCAGAAGAGCTGTGGCGTGATCACGTTGCACAGGAACATGATCCAGTACGCCCAGGCATAGTTCCCGAAGCCTCGATTGATGAAGGCAAACACCTCGTAGATGTTGCCGCTGTACCACGCGATGAAGAATTCCATGATGTAGGCGTAGCCGACCATCGAACCGGTCACGAGGATGATCTTGTTCATCTTCTCGAGATGATCGATGGTGATCAGGTTCTGCAGGCTGAACACCTTACGCGCGATGATCGCGAGTGTCAGCACCATGCCGAAGCCTGAGAAAATGGCGCCCGCCACGAAGTACGGCGGGAAGATCGTGGTGTGCCAGCCCGGAATGAGGCTGGTCGCGAAATCGGTACTGACAACCGAGTGTACCGACAGGACCAGCGGAGTGGCCAGCCCGGCCAGCATCAGGTAGGCCAGTTCGTAATGGCGCCACTGGCGGTTGCCTCCGAGCCAGCCGAGCGACATGACGCCGAAAACCATCTTTTTGATTTTCGTCTTGGCGCGATCGCGGAAGGTGGCCAGGTCAGGGACGAGTCCGACATACCAGAAAAGGAAGGACACGGTGAAATACGTACCGACCGCGAAAACGTCCCACAGCAGCGGACTGCGGAAGTTCGGCCACATGTCCATCTGGTTCGGCAGAGGGAACATGTAGTACACGATCCAGATGCGTCCGACGTGAATGGCGGGGAAGATACCCGCGCAGATCACGGCCACGATGGTCATGGCCTCGGCGAAGCGGTTGATGGCCGTGCGCCATTTCTGCCTCAGCAAAAAGAGAATGGCGGAGATCAGCGTACCGGCGTGGCCGATACCGACCCAGAAAACAAAGTTCACGATGGCCCATCCCCAGCCGACCGGATTGTTCAGGCCCCAGATACCGGTGCCTTCATAAAACAGCCAGCCGATGGCTCCGGCCAGAATCAGCGTTCCCGACAGGGCAATACCGAACAGCAGCCACCAGAGCTTTGGTGTCGGCCGCTCCACGATCCCGCTGATCTTGTCGGTAATGCCCCCG
The DNA here is from genome assembly GCA_002869275.1 of Ignavibacteria bacterium. Lineage (GTDB taxonomy): Bacteria > Bacteroidota > Ignavibacteria > SZUA-365 > SZUA-365 > BM516. Next base: position 7,679 of record PKTF01000085.1, read on the forward strand.
AAGGTCAGCCCGCCCTGAACCAGCGGGGCCTCCTCGAGCACGGCAGGTGCCGCGGTGTGTTTGGTTGTGTTCACGCTTTCGTTGTGTTTGTTATCAATATGTATTCGTTATGTCTGTTCTGTTCGCGTATGCGTGCCGGACTCAGGCGTCCGCGGATTTCTCCAGGCGGGGATTCGGGTTGCGAAGGCGCGCGAGGAAGGTCGTGCGCGGACGCAGGTTGAATTCCCCGAGCAGGGCGTAGTCGCGTTCGTTGCGTTTCATCTGCGATACCCGGCTCTCGGGATCGTTGATGTCGCCGAAGACGATTGCCTGCGTCGGACAGGCTTCTTCGCAGGCCGTGCGAATGTCGCCATCCTTGATTTCACGGCCTTCGCGCTTGGCATCGATCTTCCCGCGCGTGATGCGCTGCGTGCAGTACGTGCATTTTTCCATCACGCCGCGGAAGCGCACGGAGACATCGGGATTCTGCGCCATGTGCACCATCTCCGGGAGGTCGGAGGTGTAATTGTAGAAGTTGAAACGCCGCACTTTGTAGGGACAGTTGTTCGAGCAGTATCGCGTACCGATGCAGCGGTTGTAGGTCATGACGTTGAGGCCTTCCTCATCGTGCGAGGTGGCGGCCACCGGACACACCTGCTCGCAGGGCGCCATTTCACAGTGGTGACAGGCCACCGGCATCACGCGCATATCGGGCTCGTCTTCGTCACCCTTGAAATAGCGGTCGATACGAATCCACGACATCTCGCGGCCGTTGAGCACCTGCTCCTTGCCCACGATGGGAATGTTGTTTTCGCTCTGACATGACACCGTGCATGCGCCGCAGCCGATGCAGGCGTTGAGGTCGATGTTCATGCCCCATTGGTGGCCCTCGGAGTAGTCGTGGTCGTCCCACATGTTTTTGAGGGGAAGCATTTCCACGGCTTCGTCCACGAATTCCGGATGTTTGCGGTACTCGTCCAGCGTGGCTTCGCGGTATACCTGAGGCAATCGCTCACGCACGCCTTCGCGCGCCATGTTCTCGACGTCGAGTCCGTGATGGTCCTGCACGCAGGCCATGGCATGCTCTGCGAATGGTGCCCCGATCGTGACTCCGCCGGCGGTGTACAGCGCGCTGCTCGTGCGCAGACGGTAACTGTTGAAACCGACGCCGTTGCCCACGCGTCCGGCATGACGGCGGCCGTAGCCGAGCGTCAGCGTCACGGTGTAATCAGCCTGTCCGGGAAGAATCCACACAGGCATGGGCGTTTCGTGGCCGTCCAGCGTCACGCGGACAAGGTCGCCATCTTTTACGCCCAGGGCTTTCGCGGTGTGGGCGCTGAGCAGGGCGGCATTGTCCCAGGTAAGCTTCGTAATCGGATCGGGAAACTCCTGCAGCCAGCCATTGTTGGCGTAGCGTCCGTCGTGCACTGCCGGGGAGATGCGGAAAACGACGTCCAGGCTGTTGAGCGACGGTGCTGCAGGTGAAAAGGTTTCTTTCGTCAGGGAAGCAGACACGGCGTCGATGTTGATGGCGGGCTGTTCGAGATCGAGCGTGCGCGGGTACATGCCGTCGTGCAGGATGCCGCGCCATGCCGTATCGGTCAAGACGGGCAGCAGGGCGCTCCAGGTCGCGCGAACGAGATCCAGTCCCTTCTGCTGGCTGCCGTCAATCAGCAGCTGCAGAAATTCGATGTCGCTGAGTCCGTCGGCGTACAGCGGCTCAATCAGCGGCTGGATGACACCGAGGTGGCCGTGCAGGCTGCTCACATCGCCCCAGGCTTCGAGATAGTGCCTCTGCGGGATGTGCCAGGTGGATGCCGTGGCGGTTTCGTCGACGAACAGGCCCGAGTGGACACTCGTCTTGACATTTTCCATCGCCGAACGGAATGCAAGATCGGCCGGTGCGTTGAATACTGGATTGCCGTCCAGGATGACCAGCGTTTCCACTTTTCCATCCTTCATCGACGTGGTCAGCCCGGCAAGGTCCTGAACGCTGCTTTCCATGGCGAAAGCATGTTCGGCGTACTGCACCGTACTGCCGGCGTTGCCGAGCGCGGCGTTGAGTTGCGCGATGACGGCGTGTACCGCGGGCTGCTGTCCCCGGCCCGCGGCGAGAATGGCTTTCCCGCGCGTGGCGAGAAGGTCATCGGCAACGGCGTCGATCCAGGCGGCGTTCATGCTGTCGGGACGCGGCAGACTGCCGGTGAGCGCTGCCGGAACCGTGAGTCCGCGTGCAGCCAGTTCCTGCGTGAGTGCGGCGAGGAACACCGGTACCTGTGTTGCCGGCAGACGCAGGCGGTGGTCGGCAAGAGAGGCGGTCTGCGTCAATGTGGGTTCGACCACGTACAGGCGGTTGGTGCTGTCGCCCGTGGCGAGCACCTGGCGCCGCGCGGCGAATGCGCGTGCACCGGCAAGGGCGTCGTATTCCGTACCGAAGAGATCAGCGTCGAGAGCCACGACCACATCGGCTTTCGCGAAGTCATAGCGGGGACGCAGCGGACGACCGAAGGCGATGCGGCTGCCTTCGAGAATGTTTTCATCCGATACCGCGTCATGACAGGCGACGGTAGCGGCGGGATATACCGTTTTGAATGCGTCGAGCAGACGCTGCAGTGTAGGTGAAGCAAACGGCCGGCAGAGCAGGGCCAGGCCTTCGCCGCCGTTTGCGGCGTACGTAGCCTGCAGCGGCGTCCATGCCGAGAGGAAGGACGCAAGCATTGTTTCGGCTCCGCCGGCGAGCGTCTGCCGCGACCGGTCGGGATCGAACAGCGTCAGCACGGAGGCGTTGGCCCACACGCTGCTGGCGCTGCCGGTGGCGGCGTTCCCGCAGTTGCCGGATACTTTTACCGGACGCCCCTCGCGTGAATCCACGAGAAGGGTGGCGTTGTCGGTGCCGAGAGGCATGCTGGTCGCGTAGCGCTGGATGTTGCCGGGAGTCACTTCTTCGGGACGCGAGACGTAGGGCACGATCTGTTCTTCGGGTCTGCGGCAGCTCGTGAGTCCGGCCAGGGCCACTGAAGCGCCCATTAATGTCATGAAGGTGCGGCGGTTCATCGACGAGGCGAGTTCCACGGTTCCTTCGGGGAATTCCCGTTCGATCAGTTCGCGGTACTCCGCGGTGTCGGCTTTGTCGCGCAGACTCAGCCAGTATTCTTTTCCGTGTTTCATATCAGATGCGTCAGGGGATGTTGGCGTTTTGTTCATCGGTGGCACCCCGAGCAGGTTTCGGGAGGATTGATGTCGCGTTTGATACGGATCACCGCGGCACGCTCGGCCTGGTCTTCGGGCGGGGTCCAGCCCATGACCGTGATGTCTTCGACCGGACGCAGGTGCGGCTCAGGATTGCGGTGGCACACGAGGCACCAGCTCATGCTGAGCGGTTCGGCGAGAAAGACTTCTTCCATCTCGGCGATGTTGCCATGGCAGCTTTCGCAGCCCACGCCCACGCTCACATGCGCGCTATGGTCGAAATAGGCGTAATCGGGCACCTTGTGAATACGGATCCACGGCACCGGCCTTCCCGACTCCCAGCTGGCGCGGATCGGAGCGAGCTTCGGACTGTCGGCCAAGATCATGGCGTGGCAGTTCATACAGGTCTGCGTCGGTGGAATCATCGCCACCGGAGACACTTCCACACCCACATGGCAATACCTGCAGTCAAGCCCCAGTTCGCCGACGTGGAATTTATGGCTGTACGGCACCGGCTGCACCGGGGTGTAGCCCACGTCCGTATACCACGGCGAACCGTAGTACCAGATCCCGGCAATGACGAGGATCACGAGAATGCCACCGGAAAGTATGATTCTCCCAGGCAGCTTGTTGGTCCACTCTGGAAATATTTGCGCCAAAGCTTATCCTCTTTCTCTGTATTATGAAGAAACCTCTTGTGCTCTAGACCCTTGCCCAGACGTTGTGTCGGAGCCTTTCGCTATGCGATGATTCAGCATTAAAGAGAGTGCAGTCTTAATTAGGAAGAAATTTAGGAGAAAAATGCATGCAAATCAAATGCGTTTTTTCCGGATAAAAGGGTGGGAAACCCCGTGATAGAGGGGCTGTCCGGCGATGCGCCGCTGTGTCCCGGGCCTTGTGTCCGGTGCATTCGAGCGTGCTGGAAGGGCGAAAATATTATTTGCACAGAAGCCGAAAAGATCTTGTTTTTTTAATTGATGGAAAGCATTTTTGAGTTGACTTATCTCCCCGGGTTTGAATTTGACGATTCTCCGTTATGCATCGGACCTCATCGTGGAGAAGGTCAGGCTGCAGAGCCTGAGTGACCTGTTCTCTGCCTGCTGAGGCAGCATGATTCGGTTTGCGGGCATTCGGCGGAAATCGTCGTGCAGATGCATGGCGTATCAGATCGGACTTCAGTGCCATGGGTCGTCGGTCTGATCCATGTATACGTACAATGGCATATCACATTTCAAGGTTTTCTGTTATGAATCTCTATGTTGGTAACCTGTCCTATCAGATGACTGATGACGACCTTCGCGCCGCTTTTGAGCAGTATGGTGAAGTCAGCAGTGCAAAGATCATTCGCGACAGGGAAACCGGTCGCTCGAAAGGCTTCGGTTTCGTGGAAATGACCAGTGACGAAGCAGGCGAAGAAGCAATTCGTGCTCTGGACAACGCCGATCTCGGCGGCCGCAACATCAAGGTCAATATGGCCCGCCCCCGCACGGACTCCCCGCGTCCGCGCCCCAGTTTCTGATTCTGCCTCTGCAGTCATCCACGATCCGTGATATCCCGTTGAATCATAAGTACGGCGTCTCCCTCCCGGAGACGCCGTTTCCATCTTAAGTATTCGCCACATCATGTGAGAGGTAGACCTCATGGAGGAACAGGACCTGCAGCGTCGCGTCAGCGAACTCGATTCACATGTCAAACTGCTGGAAGAACGCGTTGTTTCCATGGAACGGCGGCAGTCCATGCAGCCCGACATGCCGCAGACCGCCCTGCTCAGCGGCAGTTTCCTGACGCGCGCCTTTGCCGTGCTCGGACATTATATCGTCGCGTCGCTCATCATCGCGATCCCTATCTATATAGTGATCTTTGTCATCGCCATCGTGATCGGACTCTCGTTCTCGAATATGTA